>NZ_JBIASO010000013.1:0-257771 GCF_042890865.1 Streptomyces sp. NPDC002018 | reverse complement strand
CCGGAACAACACCCACAACTCATCCGGCACCAACCGCTCAACCAGATCCGCCATGCATCGTTCAACGACTGACCACGCCATAAGAAACGACGTCTTAGTGGTCGGCCGCGGCACTGCCGCGGTCACCGTCCTGGTCGCGACATCGATCATGCCGGTGAGCTCGATCTTTGCGACCACTCCGTCGTCGAGACGGACCAGCACATCCAGCGGTGTCGAGTCGATCTGCACCACCTCGCCCGGCGCGAACACCGTCCACCGCCCGAACGGCGCCTTCGCCCCATGAGCGCGCGAGCGCCGATTGCGGGCCGTTGCCGAGACGGGGTTGCCGTGTGACAGCTTGGCCAGCAGCCGGTAGAGCGTCGCCTGCGAAGGCAGTTCGACCGTCGCGCCGTTCTCCCGCAGGATTTCGCTGGTCCGCCAGATCACATAGGTCCCGGTGCGGGTGGAGTCGTCCTTGCCTTCCTCGATGGCCTGCCGCATGGCCTCGACCACCGCGTCGTCGACCGTCCGGAACTGCGGGCGCTTGCGCACCGGCCGGCGGTCGGCCAGTCCCAGCAGCCTCTCGGCCTGGTAGCGGCGGCGGAAGTTGCCGACCGTGCTGACGCTGACCTGGTAGCCGGCGGCCGTCAGTTCGGCAGCCTTGGCCCGCTCGCGCGCGGTCAGTGAGCGGCGGGCCGGATCGTACTCGGGCCGAGGACCGGCATCCTCACCTGCGGTCGGTTCGACGCCGTGGAGGACCTCCAGGATGTGCACCTCCCACCACAGGGCCTTCTCCCTCGCATGTTCCGGAAGCGCCTCCAGCAGCGACACCGGCGGCAGCGGCATCCGCACCGGGCTGCTGAGCACCTCGAAGCTCTCATCGCCCAGCAGCATCGCCAGCGGAACCTCCCGCGGCGAGTCGCCCTCGCCGGTCAGGGTCACCGCCCGGGCGGACACCACGAGCACCGCCCGCACGTGCCCGGCGAACCGCACCCGATCGCCCACCTTGATCGCAGATGGCCTCGACAGCCTGCGCATCTGGCTCCCCTCACCGCGTGTGTCCGGCCTCGGAGACAACAACAGGCCCTGCCCTCGGCTCTCCTGTCCAAGCCCCTCGGCCATCCCGTCGGACCTATGCACCACAGTGCCATTGCTCAGCAGGGCCTCACCAAGATCGGCCCGAAGGGCCCCGGTCCAGAGCAGGTGGAACAGCACCGGCAGAGCCGACAAGACGTCCCCGGCCTCCCCGGCGCCCGCCCGCAGCGGGCGAGGCCGGCGGAAGACGTCCACCAGCCGTTCGGACGGCTCCGCGTACGGCGTCGGCGGCATCGTGCTCGACTGCCCCGCTCGCACGGTCCCGGAGCTGGTGGAGTGGACGCTCAAGGAATCCGGTCTCGGTGCCGCGAAGCTGAACCGCCACGGCAAGGACTCCGACCCGCTGATCGTCCTCACCGCCGCGGCCGCCGCGAAGCTCGGGCTGCCGGAGCGCCTGGAGGACCGCAGGGGCCTGCGCCTGGAGGAGGACCACCCGGTCGTCAAGCAGATCAACAAGGCGAAGTGGCAGCTCACGCAGCGCGGTTTCGGCCCGTGGGCGCGCGTCTACCGCAAGGCTCAGGGCTCCCAGCGGCAGTGCGTGCAGCTCGCGGTCCTGCCCTGGGACGCCCTCGACGAGCGGTCCTGGCCCGGCGTCACGGACATGGAGCCGGCCGACATCGCCCGCGTCCTCGGCGTCTACGCGACCCGGGTCATCACCCCGCGCGGCGGCACAGCGGTCACCGGCCTGGAGCTGATGACCGCGCTGCGCCCGCCCACGCGCCCGGCGCAGGACCGGGAGACCGGCAACTGGGTGAGCGGCCACAACCCCGGCTCGCTGGGTACAGAGCCGATGGACCCGGCCCCGCCGGAGGGCAGGCCCGAGCACCCTGCGGTCCACCACTCCGGTTGGACGGGCGGCTTCCTGAAGGAGGAGGCGTACCAGTGGGTCCGCGACGTCGCCCTGCTCGGCGATGAGGAGTGCCAGTTGCCGTTCGCGATCGGCCTGGACTTGAACACGGCGTTCCTCGCGGCCGCGGCGAGGCTCACGGTCGGCCTGTCGGAGCCGGTGCACTTCATGAACCCGGCGTTCAACCCGAAGATCCCCGGGTCCTGGCTGGTGGACCTGAGCCATGTGGAGATGGACCCGCGCCTGCCCTCGCCGTTCACTCCGACCGGCGAGCGCCCGACAGGACCGGCCTGGTACCAGACGCAGACCGTCGCCTACGCCCAGGAGCTCGGCCACAACGTGGCGCCGCTGGAGGCGTATCTGCGCCGCGAGACCGGCGCGTACCTCGATCCGTGGCACGACCGGCTCAGGACGGCGTACGTCGACACCCTCGCCGACCTCGGCGTCACCAAGGACCTGTCCGACACCGAGTTCCTCGCGGCGATGGAGCGGCACAAGCGGGCCGACCCGGCCCTGGCCGCTGTGCTGGCCGCGATCAAGGGCACGGTGAAGGGTGGCATCGGCAAGCTGTTCGAGGGCCCCCAGGGCAAGGGCTACAGGGACGGCGACCCGTGGCCGGCCATGCGGCGCCCGACCTGGCGCCCGGACATCCGCGCGGCCGTCATCAGCAAGGCGCGCGTCAACATGCACCGCAAGCTCACCAACATGGCGAAGATGACGGGCCTGTTCCCGCTCGCCGTGCTGTCCGACTGCGTCGTCTACCCCTCGCCGGGCGACAGCCCGCTCGCCTTCCTGCCGTACGCGGCGTCCGGCAAGCCTCAGCCGGGCGGCTTCCGCCTCGGTCCCACGCCGGGCCTGGCCAAGCTGGAGGGCGTCCAGTCGATGCTGTGGGCGGTCGACCTGATGGAGAAGGGCTACAACCCCGCCCGGCACATCAAGGGCGGCGACGCCGTCCTGGACGAGGGCGAGTAGACCGTGGCCACCGACGCCGACAGCGCGGCGTCGCTGCGTGCCCCCGACGGCCAGGACCCCGCCCCCGAAAGGAGTTGAACCGTGGCTGGAGAGATCGAGGACGCCATCGAGCGGGCCGACCGGGAAGCCTTCACCCGGGAGCCGCCGAAGACGCTGAAGGGCCAGATCGGCTACCTGCTCAAGCAGTTGGGCAGTGCGAAGGCCGTCGCGCAGGAGCTCGGTGTCACCGCCGACTCCGTGAACCGCTACCGGCGCGGGGCCCGTAAGCACGCCCGCGCCGACGTCGCCGCGAAGATCGACGACGCGGTGCGGTCCCGCTGGCAGCCGCAGGTACGCAAGCGCCGGCGGAAGCAGGCCGCCGCCACGGGCGGGATCACGGTGGAGACCCGAGCCCGGTTCGGCTACACCGCCCCGGTCGGCTCGACCGACGACGGACGCTTCCGCCGCCTCACCGTCCGTCTCCCCGCGACATACGCGCAGCGCCTGTTCGACGCCCGCGACGCCGGGGCCGGCGACCAGGAGATGCGCGGGATCATCGCCGAAGGATTCAAGGACATCTATTTCCAGGACGGCGGCGGCCGCGCCATGGGACTGTCGGACGTCGAAATCAACGACATCGACTACCTGGATCTCGACTACTGAATTCAGAGCCTCTTTGCGGCGGGCAGCAATGCTGTGACCGAGCGCTTCAGTTGGCGAGTGGGTGTGCGGGTTGGCGACTTGAGCGGGCAGCTGTGACTGAGCATCAGGGTTGACGCCGTTCGCCAACTCCCGTGCTCAGTTCGGTGCTCCTTCGCGTGAGCCCGTACGTGCAGGGCAGCTGTTCTGCGGCTCGCGGTCGCGCGGATGCGGGGCCTTCCACGGCGGGCGAGGGCGGCCCTACCAGGGCAGCATGGGGACCGTCGGTCAGCGTCCGGGCAGTTCGAACCCGAGCGCGGCCTCCAGCGGTCGTGCTGGTAGACGGCCGCATACAGGGCCTCGCTTTGGGCCTCGTCCTCGAACCGGCGGATCCACACGGAGCCGTCATCGTCCTGGGCGCTGACCCGCGTCCGCGCCGGCCAGCGACCTGAGCCGGCCCGCCGGCAGTGGCTCTGCCCGGCGACCAGTCCGGCCTCCGGGGCCCTCGGGCCAGCTTCCGTCCACCGGCGACCAGCCCCAGCTTTCGAGCGTGGGTGATGCCCGCACGGCTTCCGGGCTTGTTCGGGCCGCAGAACAGCAGCCGCCCGCTGAACGCGCGGCGACCGGGCCGCACCCCTGCGCACGCCACGTCTCCTTGGCTAGGGTGCGACCATGGCCACCGCCCGCGCCCACGAACCCGTCCTGCTGGACCCCAAGGGCCCGGTGATCACAGCAATCGCGTGCAGCGTGGGCGCGGTCCTGTTCCTGGGCGCGGGAGGGGCCTTCGTCTGTGTCACCGTCCGCACCGCCGCCGACCTCGGTGAGACCAGCAGTGGGTGGGTGTGGGCCGGCGTCGGCCTCGCCCTGGCCGCGGCGTTCATCGCCTGCGTCGGGTTGTCCACCATCCTCTTCGCCCGCGCGGAACGGCGGGCCACGCTCCAGCTCGCCGCCCTCGGCGTCGACGCGACCGCCCTGGTTCTGGCGGTCGCCTCCGCCCCGCCGACCAACGACAACTACTACCAGGTCCGGCTCCTGATGCGTATCAGCGGCCCCGGTTTCGAACCCTTCGAGTGCGGCAACGAAGTACCGAAGTACCGGTTCGGCAGCGCCACGCAGGGGACGGTGCTGCCGGCCCGGGTCAATCCCGTCACCCGCGCGTTCACCATCGAGCGACCGCCTGCGCCCCCGGCCCCCGGAGCCGGAGGCGCATGAAGGCACGGTGGCCGTGAGGACTCACCCGACGGCTTCCAGGGCGAGGGAGCCGTCGCACGGTCCGTGCCGATGCCGCACAGGGCGGTGACCGGGAGGACGCTCCGGCCGGGCAGGCTCGGGAAAAGCCGGTCGCACATCTCCTGGATCTCCGACGGCCTGTCCCCGGGGTGGGGTGCCAGGGAGAAGCCGCAGTTCCCCACGACCTCCGTGGTGACGCCCTGACTGATCTTGCTGGCGTCGATCTCGGGCAGGAACGGGACGGCGTCCGCGTGCGAGTGCGCGTCGATGAATCCCGGGGCCAGCGCCAGGCCGTCGGCGCCGACGATCCGGTCCGCCGCCACGCGGGACAGGCTTCCCGGGGCGGCGACGGCGGCGATCACCCCCTTCACGAGGAGCCCGTCCCCGGTCATCGCGTACGCACCGGACTCGGGCGACGTACGCGCCGGACGTCGACGGCGCACGCAGGATGCTGGCAAGCGGGTGGGAGTATCGAGCGATGGCGAAGGAATGTGACACGAAAGGATCGCGGTGCGACCGATCCCGACACCCGCGAGGGCCGAGCGGAGCGTCATGGACGTCCTTACGGAGACCGACCTCGAACTCGTCGACGCCGTCCAGATCAATCCCCGGGCCAGTTGGGCCGCCATCGGCTCGGCGCTCGGACTCTCGCCGGTGACGGCCGCGCGGCACTGGAAGTCCCTGACCGCCTCGGGGGCCGCGTGGACCTGCGCCACGATGGGGTCCGACTGGGCGCGCGGCGCGTTCGTCGAGCTGGCGTGTCCCCCAGGCGGGACGGACGAGATCGTCCGCCTGCTGTGTGAGATGCCCGAGGTCCTCACGGTGGGGCGCACCACCGGTGACTTCGACCTCTACGTCATCTCGGTGTCCCCCACGGTCCAGGCGCTGCGGACCTTTCTCTTCGAGACGGTGGCGAAGCTGGACGTCAGGCGCGTCCGCTCGCACGTCTACTCGCAGATCTTCGGCGGCCCCGCATGGCGGCTGCGCGTCCTGAACCGTACGACGGCCGCGCGGGTGCGGGAGGAGTCCCCCCGGCAACTGCCTCACAGCGCGGTCGACCCGGAGGACCACCGGCTCTTCCTCGCGCTCGGGACCGACGCGCGGCGTCCCTACCCGGAACTCGCCGAAGAGCTCGGGAGCACCCCGCAGGCAGTCCGCCGCCGGCTGGACCGGATGCGCCGGCGTGACCAGATCGCCTTCCGCGCCGACATGGCACGCCCGCTCGCCGGGTTTCCGCTCGCCGCCCTGCTGTGGCTCCGGGTTCCGGACGCCGACGTGGAGTCCGTGGGGCGCGATCTGGGCCGGTGGGCGGAGGTCCGCTTCTGCGCTCCGGTCGTCTCGGCGGCGAATCTCGTGCTCATCGTCAATCTGCGTGCTCCCGAGCACCTGGACTCCTTCGTCGGAAAGCTCCTCTCCACGCACGCGGGCGTGGAGATCGCGGACCGGCGTCTGGTGCTGCACCTGGAGAAGGTGCACGGGCATCTCCTCGACTCCGAGGGCCGGTCCCGCCGGGTCGTTCCGGTCGATCCCTGGGTCGGCGGGGCCGAGGGTCCGGACGGGCCGGGGCCGGCCCGGCCCTGAGCCAGCCCTCGTCCTCCCTCCTGAACAGGACCCCCCCGACCCCGACCCGGCCGCGTCCCGCCGGAGCCCGGTGCCGTGGTGCGTCCCGCCGGGCGCGGTGTCGCGATGCGTCCCGCGGCGTTCCCCCAGGCGACGGATCCTTCGCCGTCGCCCCCGGTCGCGTCTCTTTCCTCCATCTCGGGCGGTCTTCGCCGTACCGGCGTGAACATCACTCATGCCACGCGCACGCCCCGAACGGCCTCAGGCGGGCGCCACTCAGACAGACCGGCCGACGGAGAACGGAGCGATCAAGCGTGCCCATCAGGAAGAAGGACCGGACCACCGCGATCTCGAAGAGCATCGAGACCGGCAAGCGCCATCCGCTGCACTACATCGACTCCCGCCGGTACGTGCAGCACAACGTCAACCTCGGCGACGGCCTCGGTCCGCTCCTGCGGTTCTTCGACGAGCTGCCGGAGGGAAGCAGCAAGGTCAACCCGGTCCGGGCCTTCGAGGACGGCGACATCTCCTTCGCCCACATCGAGTACCACCTTCACGGCTACGGCCACGTCGCCGGATTCGAGGTCCACCGCTGGGAGGACGACCGGATCGTCGAGCACTGGGACAACCTGGAGCCCGTGCCCGAGGAGGCGGGATCCGGCGGCAGGACCGTATTCGACGGGCCCACCGAGCCGACCGACCTCCACAGGACGGCGTCCAACAAGCGGCTCGCCGAGAGGTTCGTCCGCGAGGTGCTCGTCGCGCGGGCCGTCGAGGCCCTTCCCGAGTTCCTGGCCGGCGGGGAGTTCGCGCAGCACAGCCACCGCTGGGGCGACGGCGTCGAGGAGCTGAAGCGGCTGCTCACCACGGACGACGGCGAGGACGCCACCGTGCATCACACACTGCACCGGGTCCTGGGTGAAGGTGACTTCGTGCTGACGATGAGCGAGGGGACCGTCGGCGGCGTCCACAGCGCCCTGTTCGACCTGTTCCGCCTCAGCGAGGACAAGGTGGTCGAGCACTGGGAGGTCGTCGAGCCCATCCCGCCGCGCGACCAGTGGCAGAACGACAACGGCAAGTTCTGACGGTGTCCGTCAGCAGGCGCGGAGGGAGTACGAACACCATGTCAACGCGGAACCCGGCGCTGGAACGCGTCGTCCGGGCGGCGAGCCCCGCGGCGGAGAAGACGGTCGTGCACACCGGCAGTGAGGGCCTGGACGTGACACGCGTCCCGCTCACCGTGGCCGGTGACGAGGTGATCCTCTACACCGCCCGTCCGGCAGGCGGCACGAAGCTGCCCGTGGTCATCGTCCTGACCGAGGCCTTCGGAATGCACCCCTACATCGAGGACGTCACCCGGCGCTTCGCCCACGAGGGCTACCTCGCGGTGACTCCCGACCTGATGATCCGTCAGGGCGACGCCGCCGCTCTCGTCGACGACGTCGGCCGTCTGGTGTCCGATCTGCTGCAGCACATCCCCGACGAGCAGGTGATGGCGGACATCGACGCGGCGGTGAAGTGGGCGGTCGCCAACGGCGGGGACAGCACGCGCGTCGGCCTCAACGGCTTCTCCTGGGGCGGCCGGTGGGCCTGGCTCTACGCGGCGCACGCCCGCCTGAACGCCGTGGTGTCCTGGTACGGCGTGCTCGACGACACCACGAGCGGACTGCATCCCGGCAGAGAACTGTTCCCGAAGCATCCGATCGACCTCGCCGCCGAGCTCAAGACGCCGGTCCTCGGCCTCTACGCCGGGAAGGACGCGGTCATTCCCGTCGCCGGCGTCACCGGTATGAAGGCCGCGCTGGAGCCCCGTCCGGCAGACGCTCCCGAGGTGGAGTTCACCGTGTACCCCGAGGCCGTCCACGGCTTCCACGCCGACTACCGCGACGACTACAGCCCCGTCGCGGCACCCGACGGATGGCAGCGGGCGCTCGGCTGGCTCCGTCGCCACGGAGTGTGATGAAGCCCCGCCCGCCGGAGAGTTGTCCCGCGATGGCCCGGAGGGCCCTTCTTCTTCCGTAGCCGGAAGGGGGCGGGATCACCGTCGATCGCAGACCGGCGTCGTAGTGCCCCGCCGCCCCGTATCAGGCCGATGCTGCTCCTCTACTCGGAGTGTTCGGTCGAGGAGAAGTACATGTTCGCCGTCGGCAGGAACATCAGCACGACAGCACCGGCAACGAGGACGACCGGACTGACACTGATGAAAAGATCGTATATGACGTCCATCATGGTCTCTTTATGGAATTCGCCCGTGTTCATACTGTTGACCAGGAAGAACATGACGAGAGCGCCGGAGGCGGCGAGTGCGCTCCGCGCCCATTTACGGCCCTCGCGCATCTTGAAGACGAAGAACAGGAACAAGGCGCTGGTGAAAACCAGAAATCCGGCGGACATGGCCACTTGCCGGATCGCCCCACTCTCGCCCATTTCATTGCGCATTTCGTCGAGCCCCGAGGGGGAGAGGACGAATGTGTCCAGCACCCAGACGGCGGCGTCCACGACAATCGCCGCGAGGAGCAGCAGGAAGGCTGTTTCCACTTCCCTGGGGCGCGTCCTCCTCTGATCTGTTTCCGGCTTCATCGTCACTTTTGTCTCCTCTGGTAGCCCGATCCTCCGAAGAGACGATCAACTCCGCCGAGCGGTTGCCCAGCCGGACAACGGCCTGAAGCACTGTCAGGGACAGCGGTGGGGCGGAACATCGTTTCGCCCCCCCTGTCCCGCCGGTCACCGGCCGAAGTGCGGCCGGACCGTGCGGGCCGACGACCGGCGGGCCGGGTGATCACCTGGCCCGTCCGGTCGGCGTACGGCGCCGCGCCGGTACCCGCGCGAGGACCTGGGCCCGCCTGTCGGGGCAGGGCCTACGCGCGGTACCCGTCCGCGGCGCTCACCCGCGGCGCGGGGACGACGTACGGCGGCGTACGGAGGACCGGTCGGAGGAGGACCGCTCCGAGGAGGACCTGTCGGAGGACCACCGGTCGGAGTACCGGTCCGCGGGCCTGTCGGGGACGCTGTCCATGCCGCCTCCCTCGTCCTCCCCCTCGCCGTCGTGCAGGGGAGGCAGTTCGACGGTGTAGCGCGGCTCCAGGAAGATGCCGTGGTGCTGCGGGCGCGTGTTCTGCGCGGACGCGGCGGACGGTCCCCGCATCGGATCCTGGCGGGACGGTGAAGAAGGCATGCACAACCGTTCGGAGAGTGGGGCGGCCGCGCGGCCCGAATGCCGATCGACCCGCTGGAGAGGTGTCTACCTCATCCTTCCCCGTCATGCACAACCGCCGCTCCCCGGGGGGGCCGTGCGCTCCTTCGCCGCGCGCTGCGGACGCACCGTGTACGCGGGGTCCTCGGCGGAGGCGATACCGGCCGCGAAGACACCGAACCGGGTACAGGCCGAGCCCGCCAGCAGCATGGCGCCGCTGCCCATGGCCAGGGTACGGCTCCGCCGCCCGTAGAGGGCCGCGCCCGCCGCGCCCGCCACCGTGAGCAGCCGGGCGGCGCGCAGAAGCTGTCCCGCGCGTCCCTCGCGATATGTCTCGGCGACCATGCCGAGCCGCCGTTCGGCCACCGACATGGTCGCGATCTCACCCACCGCCGCCAGCACGGCGGCGCACCGGGCGGGGCCGCTCTCGCGCGGCGGCGCCACGACCAGCGCCATCCCGGACGCGGCGGCCGTCGCCGACGCGACGAAGACATAGGGGAGTTCACGGTGGACCCCGTGCCAGGCGGGTACGGCGGTGTTCGCGGCGAGGACCGCCGTGTACGCGGCCACCGGGGGCCCGAACAGGGCCGCCGCGCCGGTGGCGGCGGCCCCCGCCCGGGGCAGCCGGCCGGTGGCGGCACAGAGGGCCGCCACGCCCGCGCAGGGCGCGTAGGCGGAGAGCAGCCAGGAGCCGATACTCATCGGCGAGGTCGGTTTGACGACCCGCAGCATGTTCACGAACCGGCCGGGCCGTCCGAGATCGTTCACGAGCGCGGCGGCGGAGAGCGTGATCGCGGCGAGCGAGGAGACCTTCATGGCCCTCGCCGTGGCCGTACGGCCCGTCATCTGCGCGCCCGCGGCCAGCACGGAGCCCGCGCCCGCGAGTCCGCCGAGGAAGAAGTAGCCCGCGATGTCCCGGGCCGACCAGCCGGGGGCCTTGATGACGGGCCGTCCGTAGTACGAGTCGAACGTGGCCCGGGGCACCATCGGTTCCTCGGCGTTCCGTTGGTGCCGACGGCGGCCTGAAGTCCTCCCGCCGGAGGTCGCTTTCATCCCGTTCCTCACGTCCGTCCCTTCTTTCCTGTGAGCGCGGTGAGCCGGGTCTTTCCTGTGAGCGCGGTGAGCCGGGAAAACGCGGCGAGGCGGGGATGCGCGGTGAGGCGGGGAAGCGCGAACGACAGCGCGACGCCGCCCACCAGCGAGAGCGCGGCCGTGGCCGCGTGCCTCCACATCGCGGGCAGATCGCGGGTGGTGACCACGGGGTCCGGGGGCAGGCCGTAGACCTCGGGCTCGTCGAGGAGCAGGAAGAACGCTCCGTCGCCGCCGACCCCGTCGTCCGGGTCGTGCCCGTACAGCCGGGCCTCGGTGACACCCGCCGCGTGGAGCCGTTCGACCCGCAGCGCGGCCCGCTCGCGCAGTTCGTCGAGCGCGCCGAACTGGATGGACTCGGTCGGGCACGCCTTGGCGCAGGCGGGTTCCTGGCCGGCGCCCAGCCGGTCGTAGCACATCGTGCACTTGAAGGCCCGGCCGTCCGAGGGCCGTTGCTCGATCACTCCGTACGGGCAGGCGGGCACGCAGTAGCCGCAGCCGTTGCAGATGTCCTCCTGCACGACGACCGTGCCGAACTCCGTACGGAAGAGGGAGCCGGTCGGGCAGACGTCCAGACAGGCGGCGTGGGTGCAGTGTTTGCAGACGTCCGACGACATGAGCCAGCGCATCTCCGAGCCGCCGGACATCATCAGCGGAAGCTCCGTGCGCCCGTCGCTGGTCGGCGTGCCCGTCGGCGCGGTCGTCGGCGCGGTCGTCGGCGCCCCCGCCGCCACGGCCCCGGACATCGCCGCCGGTGCCGGCGCCCCCGGGGACGCCGCGGCGCGTCCGGCCGGTACCGACTGCTCGATGAAGGCCACATGGCGCCAGGTGGAGGCGCCGAGGCTCTGGGTGTTGTCGTACGACATCCCGGTGAGCGTCAGCCCGTCCTCGGGGATCGCGTTCCACTCCTTGCAGGCCACCTCGCACGCCTTGCAGCCGATACAGACCGAGGTGTCCGTGAAGAACCCGACCCGGGGCGGCGCGTTCTCGTGGCCCGCGTCGCGGGCGGGGTCGTGCTCCGGTCCACTGAGCAGATCGTGCGTCACGTCAGCGTCTCCGTTCCGGTCCGTGCGGTGATGCCCGCCCGCCGGCGGTACGCGTCGACGAGTCTGGGCAGATCGGGCCCCCGGGGACGCCGGCCCGCGACGATGTCCGCCGTCAGGGCCTTGTCCTCCTGGATGTGCGCGTTGGGGTCGAGGGCGATGGCCACCAGTTCGTTGGCGGCGTCGCCGGTGGACACCCCGTTGGGACCCCAGTGGAACGGCAGCCCGATCTGGTGGACGGTACGGCCGTGCACCGTCAGGGGTCTGATGCGTTCGGTCACCATCACGCGTGCCTCGATGGCGTTGCGCGCGGTCACGATCGTGGCCCAGCCGCCGTGCCGGAGTCCGCGCTCGGCGGCGAGCCCCGGGGAGATCTCGCAGAAGAACTCCGGCTGGAGCTCGGCGAGATACGGCGACCAGCGGCTCATCCCGCCCGCCGTGAAGTGCTCGGTGAGACGGTGGGTGGTGACGATGTACGGATAGACGTCGGCACCCGGCTCGTCTCCGCTGGGGTGGAAGCGGTTGCCCTCACGGGAGAGCAGCCGCCGTACGGGTGAGCGCGACACACCCGGGTACAGGGCGTTGGTGAACGGCGAGTCCTGCGGCTCGTAGTGCGTCGGCAGCGGGCCGTCCTCCAGTCCCGTGGGCACGAACAGCCAGCCCTTGCCGTCCGCCTGCATGATGAAGGGGTCGTCGCCGCGCAGCGCGTCGGGCCCGGTCGCCCCGTCCGGCGGCACGTAGTCGGGAGCGCGGTCGGGGATGAAGTCGGGGACGTCGCGGCCGGTCCACCGGCCGCGTGCCCCGTCCCACCAGACATACGCCTTGCGCTCGCTCCAGGGGGTGCCGTCGGGGGCGGCGGACGCCCGGTTGTAGAGGATGCGGCGATTGGCCGGCCAGGCCCAGGCCCACTCCGCGGCGACCCAGTCCTGTTCGGTGTGGGGCTTGCGGCGGGCGGCCTGGTTGACGCCGTCCGCGTACACCCCGCAGTAGATCCAGCAGCCGCACCGCGTCGAGCCGTCGTCCTTCAGCTCGGTGTACGCGCTCAGCGGCGACCCGTCCGCGGCGTGCCCGTTGATCTCGGCGAGCACGGCCTCGGCGACCGGGTCCTCGTAGCGGCCCTCCACCGGGTAGTCCCATGTCAGATCCTGTACGGGCCGGTCCATCGGATCGGTGGAGGCGGCGAGCTTCGCCTTGACGCGCTTGCCGAGGTGGTACATGAACCACAGATCGCTGCGGGCGTCGCCCGTGGGCTCGACGGCGGCGTGGTGCCACTGGAGCCAGCGGTTGGTGTTGGTGAAGGAGCCGGACTTCTCGGTGTGCGCGGCGGCCGGGAAGAAGAAGACCTCCGTGCCGATGGACTCCGTACGCAGCTCCCCGGTCTCGATCTCGGGGCCGTCCTGCCACCAGGTCGCGGACTCGATGAGTGAGAAGTCCCGCACCACCAGCCACTCCAGATTGGCCATGCCCAGGCGCTGGAGGCGGGTGTTGGCCGAACCGACCGCCGGGTTCTCCCCCATCAGGAAGTACCCCTTGCAGACGCCGTCGAGCTGCGCGACAACCGTCTCGTACGTGGAGTGCGAGCCGGTCAGCCGGGGCAGGTGGGCGTAGCAGAAGTCGTTGTCCGCGGTGGCCGCGTCACCGTAGTACGCCTTCAGCAGACTGACGAAGTACGACCGCGCCTCGCCCCAGAAGCCCTTCTCGGTCCGGCTCGCGTCGACGTAGGAGTCCAGGTCCGGATGGGCGTGGGCGTGGGGCATCGGCAGATAGCCGGGAAGGAGATTGAAGAGCGTGGGGATGTCGCTGGAACCCTGGATGGAGGCGTGACCGCGCAGTGCCTGGATACCGCCGCCGGTGCGCCCGATGTTGCCGAGCAAAAGCTGGAGGACACTGGCCGCGCGGATGTACTGGGAGCCCACCGAGTGCTGGGTCCAGCCGACCGCGTAGACGAAGGCGCTGGTGCGCTCACGGCCCGAGTTCGAGGTGAGGGCGTCGCAGACGCGCAGAAAGGTCTCGCGCGGCACACCGCAGGTCTCCTCGACCAGTTCGGGGGTGTAGCGCGCGTAGTGCCGTCTGAGGATCTGGTAGACGCAGTGCGGATGCCGGAGCGTCTCGTCCCGCGGGGGCCGGGGGGCGGCCTGGGCACCGCCCGAACCGTGCGTCTCGGACTGGCCGGCCTCGTGGACGCGGGCCTGCGCGTGCCGGTGTCTGCCGGGCCCGCCGGTCGCCGTGCCGTCGCCGGAGGGCTCGCCGTCCGTGCCCGCGTACTGCCAGCTCGTCTGGTCGTAGTGGCGCAGTCCCGCGTCGAACCCGGAGAAGAGCCCGTCGAGATCCTCGGTGTCCCGGAAGTCCTCGCTGATGACTGTGGCCGCGTTGGTGTAGGCGAGCACGTATTCCCGGAAGTCCTTCTCCTCGGTGAGCACATGGTTGACGATCGCGCCGAGGAAGGCGATGTCACTGCCCGCGCGGATCGGTACGTACAGATCGGCGAGGGCACTCGTACGGGTGAAGCGCGGGTCCACATGAATGATCGTGGCGCCGCGTGCCTTCGCCTCCATGACCCACTGGAACCCGACGGGGTGTGCCTCGGCGTAGTTGGAGCCCTGGATGACGATGCAGTCGGCGTGCTGGAGGTCCTGCATGAAAGTGGTGGCCCCGCCTCGCCCGAACGAGGTACCCAGTCCGGCGACGGTGGAGCTGTGACAGACCCGGGCCTGGTTCTCCACCTGGACCACCCCGAGCCCGGTGAACAGCTTCTTGATGAGGTAGTTCTCCTCGTTGTCGAGGGTGGCCCCGCCGAGGCTGGCGATGCCCAGCGTGCGCGCGGTGTGCGCCCCCTCGTGCTCCCACTCCCAGGTACGGCGGCGGGTCTCGACCACCCGCTCGGCGACCATGTCCATGGCCGTCTCCAGATCGAGCGGCTCCCACTCGGTGGCGAACGGGCGCCGGTGGAGGACCTGGTGGCGGCGGGCCGGGCCGGTGGTGAGCTGGAGCGTCGCCGAGCCCTTGGGACAGAGCCGGCCCCTGCTGACCGGGGAGTCGGGGTCCCCCTCGATCTGGACGACCCGCTCGTCCTTGACGTACACCTGCTGGCCGCAGCCGACGGCGCAGTAGGGGCACACCGACTGGGCGACGCGGTCGGCGGTGCTGGTACGGGGACTGAGCGCCTCGGTACGGGGGGACATCGCGGCCCGGCCGCGCCCGAGCGGGTCGGAACCGGTGAACTGGCGGCGGACTGGCCAGTCGTGGATCAGTCTGCGGACACCCATCGCTTCCTCCAGCGTCTGCGGCCCGGGGCCCCGGCTTCACGGGGAGGCGCCCCTCCAGACTCACCCGGCGCGCCGTTGTGTGCGACCCGTCGGGGTGTCAGGGGACCCTCCGTGGCGCCCCGCTCGGCCACACGGCCCCATCGGGGAGTCCGGCGGGTCCCGGTGGCCGGGACGCGGGAAGGAACAGCTCGTGGGTGATGTCCGAACCGCGGTGAGGGAGCCGGTCGCCGAGCTCATGAAGCGGGGCCGGGAGCCGGCCGTCGCCCAGGCTCTGCGCTCCACCGCCGCCGCGACCATCGCCTATGTGGTCGCCCTCCAGCTGAGTGACGAGAGCGCGCCGCTCACCGCGCCCCTGACCGCCCTGCTCGTCGTGCAGGTCACCCTCTACGCGACGCTCACCACCGGCGTCCGCAGGGTGAACGCCGTCGTGGCGGGTGTGCTGGTCGCGATCGCCTTCAGCACGCTGGTGGGGCTGTCGTGGTGGAGTCTGGGGCTGATCATCCTGGCCTCGCTCGTCGTGGGCCGGATCGTCCGGGTGGACGAGTTCGTGCCCGAGGTCGCGATCAGCGCGATGCTCGTCCTCGGGGTGACCCGGGTGACGACCACGGCGTGGGACCGGGTGCTGGAGACACTGATCGGCGCCGTGGTGGGGCTGCTGTTCAACTTCCTGTTCGTCCCACCGGTGTGGGTCGCCACCGCGGGCGAGTCCATCGAGGATCTCGCCCGCCGGATGCGGCGGCTGCTGCTGCGGATCGCCGAGGGACTGACGGAGTCGATCCCGGTGGAGCAGGCGGCGGCGCGCCTCCACGAGGCGCGGCAGCTCGACCACGACATCACCGAGGTGGACGCGGCACTGCGGCAGGCGGAGGACAGTCTCCGGCTCAACCCCCGTGTGAGGGAGGGGCTGCTGCACCGGGTGGTGCTCCGTACCGGGCTGGACACCCTGGAGATCTCCACGGTGGTCCTGCGCGTGCTGGCCAGAACGCTCACCGATCTCGCCAAGGAGCGTACGGAGGAGGCGCTGTTCCCGCCCGAGGTGGGAAAGGCGCTGGAGGAGCTGCTGGCGCAGATCGCCGACGCCGTCGTGAGCTTCGCCGTCCTGGTGACCACGGAGGTGAGCACGAGCGCGGAGAGGGCGGAGGCACGGCTGTCCGAGGATCTCGCCGCGGCGACACGGAGCCGGGAGAGGGTGGCGCGGCTCCTGCTGGAGGACGTCCAGCGGCGTCCTCGTCACTGGCAGCTCCATGGCGCGCTGCTGGCGGAGATCGACCGGATGCTGGACGAGCTGAACATGGAGAACCGTTCCCAGCGGCTGTTGGAGGAACTGGACCGCGCCTCGCGCGAACAGCTCGAACGTCATCCGCGGCTGGGCGCGGCGCGGCAATGGGCACGGCGGTGGGTGCGGCGCGGGCCCTGGCGCGGGCCCTGGCGAAGGCGCCGGGGCCGTACGGAATGACGGCCGGGATCCGGACCCGGCCGGGTGCCGGCAGCCGCCCGCGGCGGGCACCGGAACGTCTCCGGGGGCAGCGTCATTTCCCGTACGCGCCCATTCCGAAATCCGGCCGCCGCACTGGCGCGAATCGCTCGCCGGCACGGCAACCCGAAAGTCGGGCGCATTAATTGACGCAAACTTTGCCCGATCCGCAATGGTCCGCGCCGTATTCGGGGAAGGCCGTGCGCGACCGCCGCCCAAAACCCGGCGGAAAAGGGCGTCATCAGCGATGACGGCATGATCCGGCCGCCCCACCCGATGTGATCACGCCACCCCGGCCTGTCCGTTTCGCCCGGAGCGTGAACCGCCATCACCCCTCCCACCAGGGACATGAGGCGTGCGAAGAGGCTGAGTTGGGTGGGGCGGTTGATGAGGTCATGGCCGATGGCGGTACTGTGCGCGCGCGCCGTCATCGTGGGCGGCGCGGTTAAAGCGGAGGAATCTGTGACTCTATTCAGCGGATCATGGCGGCGCAGAGGCGCCCTCATAACAGTCGCGACGGCGGGTGCGCTCGGTGTCGCTCTGTCGGCCGCTCCGGCGTTCGCGCACACGCCCACCTGGGCGGTGACGTGCTCCGAGGTCAGCCTCGACCTGACCGCCTACGGCAACAGTGACAAGAACACCGTGACGGTCACCGTGGACGGCAAGGACCTGCTGCCCACGGAGAGCTTCAAGAACGAGTTCCACAAGAAGCTCACGCTTCCGGAGCACACGAGCGAGCTGTCCGTCCGTCTGGTCGTGAAGGCGGCCGACGGCGACCAGTTCAACCGTGACGAGACGAAGACGGCCCCGGTCTGCGAGGGAACCACCCCGCCGCCCTCGGAGCCGACGACTCCCGCTCCGTCGGAGACCCCTGAGGAGACCCCCTCCGAGGAGGCTCCCACGGAGACCGCTCCGGCCACGCCGAGCGAGGCGCCCGCCAGCTCGGAGGCCGCGCTTCCCTCGTCGCAGCCGAGCCCCGCCGGGGACAACCTCGCCGAGACGGGCTCCTCGAGCGCCACGCCGGTGATCGCCGGTGCCGCCGCTGTCGTGGTGGTCGCCGGAGCGGGCATCATGTGGGCCGCGCGGAAGCGTCGTACCGTACAGAACTGACCTGACGCTCCACGCACCACCCCGTCGCCACGCCGGTAGCCGTCCACTCCTTCACCGCCAACACCCGGCGGCCTGGACGGCACTCATCCGGCCGAGAGGCATGGAACGGCCGACCGCACCCACCAGGCCCCGCCTGGGGCGCGGCGCCCGGACTCCGTACGGCGGGAGGCGTTCGCGTCGTCGCACCGGACCACGGTGAACGGCGAGCAACGGTCTAGGCAGGCCCCGCGGCATCCCCCGTTCGCGGGGCCTCGCCATGTCCGGCGTCCGCGGGGCCTCGCCATGCGCGGCGCCGGGCCGGCGCGGACAATGGGCGGGACACGATCGACTCATGGGACGCGACCGACTCATTGGGGGCGGCCATGGATCCGGTGCAGGCTCTCGACAGGATCGCCTTCCTGCTGGAACGCTCACTGGCCGAGACCTACCGGGTCCGGGCGTTCCGTACCGCCGCCGAGGTGGTGGCGGGCCTGCCCCCCGACGAGGTCGCGCGCCGTGCCGCGGCCGGCACGCTGGGCCGGGTGCGCGGCATCGGCCCCCGCACGGCCGAGGTCGTCGAGGAGGCGGTCGCGGGCTCCGTGCCCGGCTATCTGGAACGGCTGGAGCGGGAGGCGGCCGCGCCGCTCACCGACCGGGGACAGGCGCTGCGCGCGGCGCTGCGCGGGGACTGCCATCTGCACTCGGACTGGTCGGACGGCGGCAGCTCCATCGAGGCGATGGGGCGGACGGCCGCCGCGCTCGGTCATGAGTGGGCCGTGCTCACGGACCACTCCCCCAGGCTCACCGTCGCCCGGGGGCTGACGGCCGAGCGGCTGCGCGAACAGCTCGATGTGATCGCGGAGCTGAACGAGCGGTGGGCTCCGTTCCGGCTGCTCACCGGGATCGAGTGCGACATCCTGGCGGACGGTTCACTGGACCAGGAGCGCGAGCTGCTCGACCGGCTGGACCTGGTGGTCGCGTCGGTGCACTCGAAACTCCGGATGGACGCCCCGTCGATGACCGCGCGGATGGTCGAGGCGGTACGTGATCCGCTCACCGATGTTCTCGGGCACTGCACCGGACGCCTGCTGACGGCGCACCGGGGGACGGGCCGGCGGGGACGGCGGGAGGGCGGCAGGCCCGAGTCGGAGTTCGACGCGGCGGCGGTGTTCGCCGCCTGCGCGGAGTCCGGCACGGCGGTGGAGATCAACAGCCGCCCCGAACGGCTGGACCCGCCCCGTCGGCTGCTGCGCGAGGCGGTCGCGGCCGGGGTCCTCTTCGCCGTCGACACGGACGCCCACGCGCCGGGACAGCTCGACTGGCAGCTCCTCGGCTGTGCGCGGGCGGAGGAGTGCGGCGTACCGGCCGGCCGTGTCGTCAACACCTGGACGGCCGGGGAACTGCGGGAGTGGACCCGGACCCGCGAGGCCCCGCCGCACCGGGCCCGGCCGCGCGGGGCCCCGCCCGGGGAGGAGGCCCGCTGACGCCCTCGGGGCGGAATGGACGCGGTGACAAACCCAGGTCACACGGACGGTGACACGGACGGGACCCGGCCACCGGCGCACGGGCGGGTACACCTCCCGCGTGACACGGGGCCCGTGCCGGTGGAACCGGCAATCGCGCTGGGTGTTCAGCGGCCGTCGAGGTCCGCGAACAGGCTCGTGTCGAGACGGGCCAGCAGCGCGGTCGGGTCCTCGTAGACCGCCTCGGCGCCCGCGGACTCCAGGGCGGTCTGGGGAATGCCGCCCGACAGCAGGGCGACGGCGCGGACACCCGCTCTCGACGCCGCCTCCATGTCCCAGACGGTGTCTCCGACGAACACGGCCTGCTCCGCCGGTGCCCCGGCCAGTTCCAGCGCCCGGTGCACCGGGTCGGGGGCGGGTTTGCCCACCGCGGTGCCGTTCGCGCCGACCACGGCCGTGATGACCTCGTCGGCGTCGATCGCCCTGCGCAGCGCGGTCAGTTCGGGCTCGCCGGCCGAGGTGGCGAGTACGATTCGCCAGCCGCGGTCGTCCAGGGACCGCAGCAGATCGGCCGCCCCCTCCAGGGAGGGCAGCCGGTCGAAGTAGGTCGCGTACAGCGTGGTGTGCGCGGCACTGATCACGGCGTCCTGATCGCGGTCCCGCTCGTCGCCGAGGAGATGCGCGATGAGATCGCCCCCGCCCAGTCCGATCGAGTGATGGATCGCGGACATCGGCACCGTGTGACCGGCCTGGCGGAACGCCTCCCACCAGGACGTCACATGGAGGTAATTGGTGTCGACGAGCGTGCCGTCGACATCGAACAGTGCCGCGCGCGTGGCCATGGGTGTCGCTCCCGTTCGGTCGGGCCCCAGGGCCCCGGGCCTGGAGCAGCGCCTCGATCATGCCGCCTTCCCCGGCCGGGACGGCCTCATCCCGTACCGCTTCGGCGCGTCCTCACGGTGCGGGAAGCCTGGCGCGGGGCGTCGGATGCCCGACGCCGGGCACCTGGCGTCGGGCTTCCCGCACGGTGAGGACGTGGGGCCGGACCGCCGGGCTCTACGCGTAGAGCGCGTCGAGCCAGTTCCGCCACGCGCCCTCGATCCGCTTGGCATCGGCGCCGGGGGCGAAGTCGTGCACGCTGATCCCGACCGGCGCGCCGAAGTGGTTCCTGCCGAACAGCCGGTACATCGCCGTATCGGTGCGGAGCCCGACGAAGTAGGCGTCGCGGTAGTCGACGACGGCGTCCACGGGCGCCTCACCGGGCACCTCGACCCGTACGGTCTCGCCGACCGCCGCGTCGTCCGCCAGCCCGAGTCCCCGGCTCGCCACCTCGAACGCGCCCGGCGCTTCGGAGGCCGCGGGACCGTCGGTGGTCGCGAACGTGACGGGCCGCCCGGCGAAGTGCCGCAGATACTCCCGCAGGGTGTGCAGATAGAAGTCGGTGTGCTTGGAGGCACCGTCGTACTGGTTGTCCCAGTCGTCGACGAAAATGCCGCTGTGCACGTAGCGCACCCAGGAACCGCCGCCCTCACGGGGCTCGATGTGATGGTCGACCTGGTTCAGCGTCTGCTGCGAGATGCCTTCCACGTCCTCGACCAGGCCGGTCAGCCGCCTCGGCGGATCCCATGCGGCGACGGTGCCGCCGAACGGGGCGGCACCGCCCTCACGGGGTTCGTACTCCATGGGCCACAGCCAGGCCCCCGTACCCGTGGTGACCGCTTCCCAGACCTGCTCGGGGCTCGCGTCGACCTCGAACTCACGGACGATCTCGAATTCCTTGGACATGATGGTGCGTACTCCTCAGCCGCGCCGGGGCGCGTGGACGATGTACTGGACAGCGACGATGTACGGGACAGCGGAGGGACACGCACGGGACGGGACGACCGTGAGCGGTGTCCTGTCGCGCTCCTCCTGGACGACGGGTCTTCTCAGGGCGCCCGCTCGACGGTGGGCACCCGCTCGACGGCGGACACCTGCTCGGTGGCGGGCGCCCGCTCGACGGCGGACACCTGCTCGACCGTGGCCGGCCCGGTGCCGCCGGATGTCACGGAGCCGGCCGGTTTGACGGTGGGGTGGAGCGCGACGACGATCCGGTGGTCACGGCCGGACTCGGCGTGCTCGTCGTGGTACTTGGCGATCAGCGCGCCGACGCCACGGGTCAGCTCCTCGACGAACGCGGCCCGGTCGGCCGCCGAGCCGAAGCGCACCTCGCCGTCGAGCGCGTAGGTGGCGAGTCCCTTGCGGGCCTTGGCCGCCCCGGTGATCAGGGTGCCCACGTCCCGTACGAGCCGCGCCGCCACCGAGAGCAGCCAGCGCGCGGAGAGCTGGTCACGGAAGCGGCCGGGATCGGGCTGCACGGCCGCCAGGGCGATCGGCGAGATGACGTACGAGGCCGCCGTGGCCCGCATCAGCCGCTCGGTGACATTGCCCTTCCTGCGCTCGCCCGCCAGCTCGACCAGTCCGTGCCGCTCCAGTGTCTTGAGGTGGTAGTTGACCTTCTGCCGGGGCAGTCCGACCCGCCCGGCGAGCATCGTCGCCGACGCGGGTCCGGCGGTCAGTTCGGCGAGCAGTCGGGCCCTCATGGGGTCCAGCGAGACGGCTGCCGCCGCCGCGTCCTCGATCACGGTCACGTCCAACATGGCTCCACCGTCTCACCGAAAGTTATTTTTGTCCAGAGCGATTGAGTTGTCGGTAAGCCGGTGGGTTCGGTAAGTCGGCGCACGGAGGGCCGTACGGGGCGCCTCAGGGGCTGGCGGGACGGGGCGGGAGGCGCAGCCGGGCCAGATCGGCGGGCACCGGACTGTCCGGCCGGAAGAGCGGGGAGGCCACACCGTCGGCCGCGGTGGCGGGCGCGTCGGTGAGCCGGAAGCGCTCGCGCAGCCTCGTGTAGAAGTCGGTCGGACCCATCCGGACCAGTCGCAGCCGGTACTCGGCCCCGTACACACCCACCCAGTCCCCGGGGTCCAGCACCCCCCGGAGCTGGCCGTCGATGCTGAGTGCCGCCTCCCCCGAGTGGGGCAGCACCCGTACCGCCACCGGCTCGTCGGGAGCGGCCACGACCGTACGGCTGAAGGTCATGTGCGGGGCCACCGGGGTGAAGACCACGGCGTCCATGTGCGGGGAGAGCACCGGGCCGCCGGCCGCGAAGCTGTACGCGGTCGAGCCGGTGGGAGTGGCCACGATCACCGCGTCCGCGGAGTACGAGGCGAGGAGCCGGCCGGCGATATAGATCCCCAGATTGACCTGCCGGTCCCGGGCGAGCTTCTCCACCACGACATCGTTGACGGCGGTGATGTCCAGGGCGACCCCCCAGCCCTCGCTCTCCCGGGTGTCGGGCCGCACATGCGGCGGCGGCAGCGCGGGACCGCGGCCGTAGCGCAGCAGCGCCTCCATGCCCGACGGCATCTCCAGCGCGCGCGAGGCGCGCATGGTGAGGGTCATCCGCTCCTCGATCGCGGCGCGCCCCTCGTGGACCGTGTCCAGCGCGCGGGTGACCTTGTCGGCGGGGACCTCCGTCAGAAAGCCGACCCGGCCCAGGTCGACCCCGAGCACGGCGGCGCCGTTCTCCGCCGCGATCCGCGCGCCGCGCAGAAAGGTCCCGTCGCCACCGAGGGTGACGACAAGGTCGGGGTTGCCCGCCGAGGACGCCTCCTCCTGGCTGCCGTGGCGCGGTTCGTGCGCCTTCCACACATCGATCTCCTTGTAGGGCACGCCGTGCGCGCGGCACCAGCCGTGGACGGCGCGGGCCGCCTCGACGGCCTCGCCGCGGCCGTGGTGGACGACAAGACCGATTCGTTTCACAGCCATGTTCGCGCTCTCCGTACTCCGTGCGTCACGATCCGCCCCCACGTCCGGTCCTTGTCCTCCCGGGATCCGGGCGGGGATCCGGGAGGGAACGCGGGCGGGAACGCGGGTGGGATCCGGGGGTCTCGGCGGTGAGGCGCCGCCGGATGAAGGACTACCAGCGACGACCACGGAAGAATCCGTGCCAATTACCCCATATTCACCCGAATGGCGGATATTCTGAACACAGTGCCATGCGCCGTGCATGCTGCTCGGACAGCGGACGGGGGCGGTGCCGTGCGGGAGCCCGGGGTCTCCACCGGTTGCCGCCACTGCCGGACAGAGGCGCGATGGACTCGTGCGCGCCTGACCGTGAGGGGTTAATCCCGCAGACGCGCTTCCCCCACGCGAGGAGTGATCGCTGATGTCAGCCGATGGCGTGTTCAACGACCCCAGCAGGCTCACGGGGCTGCCCGTGTACGACAAGGACGGCGACAAGATCGGCAACGTCGGCCAGGTCTATGTGGGCGACCGTACGGGCCGCCCGGAGTGGGTGACCGTCAAGACCGGTCTGTTCGGTCTGAACGAGAGCCTCGTCCCGCTGTCCGGCGCCCGTCGCGCCGGTGAGGACATCCATGTGCCGTACGCCAAGGAGACCGTCAAGGACGCACCGCGCCTGGCGGCCGACGAGCATCTCGACCCCGCCCAGGAGAAGCAGCTCTACGAGCACTACGGTCTGGCGACCACGGGCTCGGGCCTGGGCATGGCCGAGGGCACGGGTACCCCCGCGGCGGCGGGCACACCGACGGGGACCGGCATGGGGACGGGCGCAGGGGCGCCCGGCGGTACGGGAGCGCGGGGCGGTATGCCGGCCGGCGCCGGTATGCCCGCGGCGGCCGGTGCGGGCGGCCGGGGACGGCCCATGGCCGGAACGCGCGGAGCCGATTCCGCCGAGGGCAAGGACCTGGGGACCGAGGAACTGATCCGCAGCGAGGAACAGCTCCACATCAGCACCGAGGAGCACGAGGTCGGCCACGCGCGGCTGCGCAAGGTCGTCGTGACCGAGAGCGTGACCACCTCGGTGCCGCTCAGCCATGAAGAGGTCCGGGTCATCCATGAGGCGATCTCGCCCGAGGACCGCTCCCGTATGAGCCGCTCCCCCATCAGCGAGGCCCAGACCGAGGTGACCCTGCACGCCGAGCAGCCGGTCATCAGCAAGGAGACCATTCCCGTCGAGCGCGTGCGGATGGAGACGGAGAAGGTCACCGAGCAGCGGGAGGTCTCCGCCGACGTCCGCAAGGAGCAGATCGAGTACGACACCGACCAGGGCGGCCCCGACATGGGCGGCAAGCGCGGCCCCCGGCGCTGAGCCCGCCGACGGGCCCCGGACACCGGGCCTTGGAGGCCGGGCCCTGGAGACCGGGCCCTGGCCCCGGGGACACCGGGCCCTGGAGACCGGATCCACCGGCCCCGCACGCCTCGCCCCCCACGACTGCCTCCGCGCGGTCGGCGGGGGCGAGGTCCTGGGAGTGCGAGGGCACTGCCCGGCTCATCCGGCTCATCGGTGGCGCGGTCGCGCTCTGCCGTAGTGAGCCGGGGGCCTTCTCATCACGCTCCGCGCGAGGTCAGCGGAGGGTGGGCGGGGATCCTTCAGGGGGTGTCGGGCAGGGGGCGTCGGGCCGGAAGGCGAAGGTGTCGACGGTGACCTGATCCTCTCCACCGCCGGACGGGGACGCCGGACCCGGGGAGGGCCTGGTGGAGCCCGTCGGCCTGGCGCAGACCCTGCTGTTGGAACAGCCGGCCGGGCCGGTCACACGGACGGCGCCGAGGATCGCGGCCGGGGGCGCCCGGCCGGTGCCGGGCGAGCGCGGCACGGCTTCTCCGAGCTGTCGGGCCCATGGGCGGCGGTCAGTATTCGCTGGAGCTCGCCGTGGGGCCGGCGCTCTCACCGGGACTCGCGCTGGGGCTGGTGCTGGAGACCGGCGTGGTGACCGCCTTGCCGGCCGAGTCGACGACGTACCACTTGGCGCCGAACGCGGTCAGGCCCTGGCCGTTGATCTCGCCCGGCTTCTTGTCCCCCTCGAACCGGTACAGCGGGTGGTTGTTGTACGTGACCTGCTTGGTGCCGTCGCTGCGGGTGGTGGTGGAGAGCAGGTTCGCCTTCACACCGCCCGTGCCGGCCTTGGGCGCCCCGGTCGTGACGAGTCCGGGGGGCCAGGCCTTGGCGCAGCCGTCCTTGCAGGTGGACTCCTTGGTCGTGTCGGCCTCGAAGAGGTAGAGCGTACGGCCCTTGTCGTCCACCAGGATCGTTCCGAGGGGCCCGCTCCTGGCCGAGATCGTGCCCACGTCGTCGGACGCGCTCACCGATGGACTCGTCGTACCGGAGGGGGTGTGCGTGGCGGCGGCGACGTCCGCGGGTGAGTCGGCACGGGAAGCGGAACCGCTGTCACCGTTGTCCGAGCATCCGGCGAGCGCCGCGGCGCACAGCACGGCGGCGGCCACAGCGGTGGCTGTTCTGATGTTGCTCCTCATAGAGGCTCCTCAGATCCGGCCGCCCCGGGGGCAGCGTTCCGACCGCCAGATCGCGGCCACAGCACCCACTACACGACAGACCCCGATACCGGGCCACCGGGCAGGGCCGTCCGGCGTACACCCGTGGGGGGCCCGGGGCGGGGGCGCGGCCCGGTGGCGCACGGGCCGCGGGACCGGTGACGTACCGGTCCACGGTCACTCTTCCGGGTGGGGTAGCCTTGGTGACCGCGAAGGGGAGTAGCCCCGCGAACCGGTCGTCGACACACTGGAGCCCTTGGGCTCCCGGTGGCCGGGCCCGTCGATCCGGCGGGCGGGCGAGACCTTCGGTCAGGCATTGACGTACCCGTGTCCCGCGGGTGCGCCGTCGTGCCGGGCCGAGTGGTCCTCCTGCTCCTCACGGCGCTTCGCGAAGACCCGGGTCCGGCCCTCAGAGAAAGCCACCCGGAATGTCTCTCGACCCCCTGGCGATCGTCACCGCCTTCGGGCTGATCTTCCTAGCGGAGCTCCCCGACAAGACCATGTTCGCGTCCCTGGCCATGGGCACGCGTATGCGTCCGCTCTATGTCTGGTTCGGCACCTCGACGGCGTTCGTCGTCCATGTCGCCATCGCCGTCGGGGCGGGCGGTCTCATCGGACTCCTTCCCGACTGGATCGTCCGGCTCGTCTCCGCGCTGCTCTTCGCCTTCGGTGCGTTCATGCTGCTCCGCGGGGGTGGCGGGGACGAGGACGAGGAGGACCCGAAGAAGACCGTCACCGGCTTCTGGCCCGTCTATTCGACGGCCTTCATGGCCGTGTTCATCAGCGAGTGGGGCGATCTGACCCAGATCACCACCGCCAACCTCGCCGCCAGCAACGGCACCTGGTCGACCGCGATCGGTTCGGCCGCCGCGCTGATGTCCGTCTCGGCGCTGGCACTGCTCGCGGGCCGCTTCATCGCGACGCGGGTCCCGCTCAGGACCGTCCAGCGCATCGGCGGTGTGTGCATGCTGGGCCTCGCCGTCTGGTCCGTCGTGGAGATCTTCGTGGGCTGACGGCTCCGGCCGCCGGAAGGCGTCGAGCCCCCGCCCTGTCCCGGGCGGGGGCTCGGCCGTTCGGAGGCGTGGGACCCGCCCGCCGTGGCGCGACGGCGGGCGGGTCGGGCGGGTCGGGAGTACGGGCCGGAGCGGCCCGCGCCGTGTCAGCCGTTCGTGACCAGGTGCTTCTTCAGAACGGCCAGCACGTCGCCGGCCGCCGTGGGCCCGGTGTTGAGATAGAAGACGTCGTCGTCGACCGGGATCGCGGTCTTCCCGACGACGGCGGACAGGGTCGGCCACAGCGGTGCCCCGGTGAGCGCCGACGACTTGGCCCCGGCGTCCTGGACCCCGTAGAACAGCCAGTCGGCGTCCGCCCGGTCGAGCTGCTCGTTGCTGATGTCCTCCGACGTCTCGTCGAAGCGCTGGCTCTCGGGCCGGCCGAGCCCGGCGTCCTCGGCGATACCGCCGGTGAAGGAAGGCACCCCGAAGACCCGCAGCCGGTCCCCGTTGAGCCGCAGGAAGGACACCGTGACCGGTGTGCCGACCGCCTTGCCCAGGGCGACGGCGTCGGCGTGGAAGTCGTCGAGGAACGACTGCGCCCGCGCGGTCCTGCCCAGCCCGTCGGCGACGAGCAGGAAGTCCTGCTTCCAGTAGAGCCCGGTGCCCTGGGTGGCGATGGTGGGTGCCAGCTCGCTCAGCGCGGTGTAGAGGCTCTTGGCGTTCTTGCCCGCGGTGTTCATCAGGATCAGATCGGGTTCGATGGTGGCGATGGTCTCCAGATCGGGGTCCACCCGGGAGCCCACATCGACGACCTTCGCCAACTGCGCGGCGTGCTGCGGGAAGTCCTCGGTCAGATAGCGGGGTACGAGGTCCGCGCCGTCGCCCCGGGTGGAGCCGGCCGGCACGGTCCCGAGCGTGAGCAGCGCGTCGGCCTGGCCGGTGGAGATGACCACGACCTTCTCGGGTTCGGCCTCGATGGTGGTCCTGCCCTCGAAGTGGCTGACCGTACGCGGGAATTCGCCGTCGGGTTTGCCGCTGCCCATGCCCTTGGGCACGGTACGGGGCGCGGTGTGGGCCGACGCCGCCGACGGCGCGGCGCTCGTTCCGTCGGCCGGTGCGGCGGCGGTGGAGTCGCCCGAACCGGCGGAACAGCCGCTGAGCAGCAGGGCGCAGGCGACGGCGAAGCCGCTGACGGCACGGGTGAGAGGAAGATCACGGAAGCGGTACACGAGTGATGAGCTTAGGCTTCCCTAAGTGTCGATGAGTAGGTATGGCAGTGATGCGATAGATCACACATCCGGAGGGACGCGCTCCGGATACCGGGAGCCGCCGGACGGCGCACGGAAGCCCGAGGAGCCAGGGGACGGCGCTCCCGGGGAGGTTGGCCGCCGGGGACGTGCGCGACGGCGTGGGCGGCTGCTCGTCGCCCTGGTGGTCTGTCTCGGTGTCGTGCTGCTGCTCGTCCTGGTCAGTCTGGGGGTCGGCGCGCGGGGCATCCCCCTGGGGACCATGTGGCGTGTACTGCTGCGCGACGACGGGAGCCCGGAGGCCATCATCGTCCGGCAGTTGCGGATGCCCCGTACCGTTCTCGCGGTCGTCGTCGGCGCGGGGCTCGCCCTGGCGGGTGTCGTCATGCAGGCCATCACGCGGAACCCGCTCGCCGAGCCGGGCATCGTGGGGGTCAACTCCGGCGCCTCCTTCGCGGTGGTGGTCGCGATCGCCGGATTCGGGGTCACCAGCGTGTCCGGCTACGTCTGGTTCGCCTTCGCCGGAGCCGTCCTGGCCGCCCTGCTGGTGTACACCCTCACCTCCGGCGCCACCCGGAGCCACCATCACACCCGGCTCGTCCTGGCGGGGGCGGCGCTGTCGGCGAGTCTCGGGGCCTGCACGGGCATCCTCACCATGTTCGACACGGAGGCGTTCGACTCGTACCGCTTCTGGGTGGTGGGCTCGCTGGAGAACCGCGGTACGGAAGCGCTGACCGCGGCCGTCCCCTTCGTCGCCGTCGGAACGCTGATCGCGCTCGCGCTCGGCCCGTCCCTCAACGCCCTCGCGCTGGGCGACGAGACGGGTGCGGCGCTCGGGCTGCGGGTGCCCTGGGTCCGTGCGGCGGGCTTTCTCTCGATCATGCTGCTGTGCGGTGCCTCGACCGCCGCCGCCGGGCCGATCGCCTTCGTCGGACTGGTCGTTCCGCATGTGCTGCGGCTGCTCCTCGGGCCCGATCTGCGCCGGCTGCTGGCGTTCTCGCTGCCGGGAGGGGCCGTACTGCTCCTGGCCGGCGACATCGCGGGGCGGGTGATCGCTCCCCCGGGCGAGATCGAGGTCGGTATCGTCATCGCGTTCATCGGCGCTCCCACTCTGCTGTGGCTCGTCGTCCGGCGCCGGGAGGTCTCCTCGTGAACGCCCTCGACGGCCCGACGCCACGACGCCCCGCCGTTCGCCGCTCCCCCTCTTCTCGCCGCTCCCTCTCTTCTCGCCACTCCCTCTCTCGCCGCTTCTCCGCACAGCGCGCCCGGGGCCGTGGCACCGTCGCGCCGGCCCGGGTGCTGCGCCTCCCGGGCGGCATCGCGCTGCGCTGCTCGGGCCGGAGCGCCGCCGTGGTGGCCGTACTGCTGCTGGCCTGCGCGGCGGTGTGGGCACTCACCCTCTTCACCGGCACCTACCGGATCGGCACGGGACAGATCCTCGACGTGCTCGCGGGCGGCGGCTCCCGCACCGACCGGTTCATCGTCGTCGGCCAGCGGCTGCCGCGCGTCTGTGCGGCCCTGCTCGTCGGAGCGGCGCTCGGGCTCTCCGGGGCGCTGTTCCAGAGCCTGTCGCGCAATCCGCTCGGCAGCCCGGACGTCATCGGCTTCACCACCGGCTCCACCAGCGGCGCGCTCGTCGTCATCCTGGCGGGCGGCGGCGGGGCCGGGGTGGGGATCGGCGCGGGCTCGGTGCTGGGCGGTCTGGTCACGGCGGCGGCCGTGTACGGGTTCACCGCCCCGCGCGGTGTCTCCGGCAACCGGCTGGTGCTCGCCGGTATCGCCGTCGGCGCCATGCTCGCCTCGGTCAACGACTACCTCATCACCCGGGCCGATCTGGAGTCGGCCGAGAGCGCCAAGGCCTGGACGTTCGGCAGTCTCAACGCCGTCTCCTGGCCACAGGTCACCCCCTTGGCGCTCGTCCTGCCGGTGCTCGCGGTGGCGGCGCTGGCCGCCGGCAGACCGCTGCGGCTGATGGAGATGGGGGATGACACCGCGGGCGCCCTCGGGGTGAACACCACCCGGGTCCGGGCGGCGGGGCTGCTGCTCGGTGTCGCCCTGGCCGGCACCGCCATCGCCGTGGCGGGACCCATCGGCTTTCTCGCGCTGGCGGCCCCCCAACTCGCCCGCAGGATCACCCGTTCCCCGGGTGCTCCCCTCGGGTCGGCCATGGTCACCGGAGCGCTTCTGCTCGCCACGGCCGATCTGCTGGCCCAGCGTCTTCTCTCCCCCTTCCAGATCCCGGTGGGGCTGGTCACCGGCGCCCTCGGCGGGGTCTATCTGCTGTGGCTGCTGTCGAGGGAACGGAAGAGCGCGCAGCCGCGGTGACGGTGTGTCATATCCGCTTCGGTTACTGGGGGAGATCCGTGGGCTGACGGCCGGTGCGCGGCACGGGTACGAGCCGGCCGGCCGCTCCCCGGTGTGCCGCTCCTCGGCCGTGCCTCCGTCGCGGACGATCCCCGGACGGCGGTGGCCGACCGGCCGCGCTCGGCCCGCGCGGCAGCGACCGTCGCGGCCACGGCGGGGCGCGGGGAGGAGGCGCTCCGCCGGTACCGCACGGCGGTGTCGCTCATCGCCCAGCTCACCCCCCGGGCACCGCGGCGCGACTGGTGCCGCTGGGGACCGACCGCCGTTCACTGCTCGGGGAGGCGCTCCGGCTGATGGAGGCCAGGGAGAGAAGGACCGCGGCGGACTCCTCCCTGGCCGAGCGTGCCGCCGCCGACACGGTCATGGCCGATGTGCTCGCCGGACTGTGGGACACCGTCGCCGCGCCCGTTCTCGACGCGCTCGGTGCGCACGGTCCCTCGGCGCACGGTCCCGACGCGCCGGATGATCCGGGCCCGGACGGCGATCCGCTCCCCAGGCTGTGGTGGTGCCCCACCGGGGTCATGGCTCTTATGCCGGTCCATGCGGCCGGGCACACAGGCACCACGCACACGGTCGCCGACCATGTGGTGTCCTCCTACACATGGCGTACGGGTGCGTTCTGGATGCCGTACGGGTGCGTCCTTACGGGTCGGACGGGAGGGAGCGGGCCGCCTCGCCCCGGACGGGCGGGCGAGCCGATGCCCGGTGGGAGAACCGGGACCCGGCCGTTCCCTGGTCGTCCGCCGGGGACTCGCCCGGACTCCCCCGCGTCACGCGGTGAGCCTCCCGATGTCTACGATGATCACATGGGATGGACACCACGCGGTGCGACCCGGCCCCCTCGGGTGCGGGTCCTCCTGCCGCTGGTGCTGGCGGTGGTGGCCGGAGTGCTGGCGATGCACGGCCTGGCGCCGGTCGCCATGGTGGCCGCACACACGACGCCGTCGTCCGCCCATGTGCCGTCGTTCGTCCATGTCATGCCGGCCGGGGCGCGGGACTGCGTACAGCCGGATCATGAGGGCGGCGGCCATCTCGATCACGCGGACGGCACCTGCGCGGCGACCGGTACCAGTACCGGGCCCGCGCTGTCCGCCCTGGCGGTCTCCTCCCTGCCCTCGGGCCTCCCCGAGCCCGCGAGCGCACCGGGGCGGGTCCCCGGCGCGGCGCCCGACGACCGGGCTCCGCCGTCCCTGAGCGAACTGCAACTCCTGCGCATATAGGCCCGCCCCGCGGCCGCTCCCCCGTTCCCCGGGCCGTCGGCCGCCTTCGGCATGCCCTCGAAACCCCCCTCTTCGCACAGGAGTCGCTTCACCATGACCTCATTCCCTCACCCCGCACGTCCCGCCGACCGGCGAACCGACCGGCCCACCGCCGCCCGTCAGCTCGCCCGGCGCACGGCGACCGCCCTGGCCGTGACCGGCGCGGCGCTGGCACTCGCCGCGTGCGGCGGCAACGACAACGGCTCCGCCGGTCACTCCGGCCACGGGAACGGATCGTCCCCCTCCTCCGCCTCACCGTCGGCACCGACGCCGGACGCGGCCCACAACGCCGCGGACGTGGCGTTCGCGCAGGGCATGGTTCCGCACCACCGGCAGGCGATCGAGATGGCCGATCTGGCCACCACCCGGGCCTCGGCGGCGGAGGTCATGACACTCGCCGCCGAGATCAAGAAGGCGCAGGACCCGGAGATCAGGACCCTGTCCGGCTGGCTGAAGGGCTGGGGAGAGCCGGTACCGGCCGACGGCGCGGACCACTCCGGACACGCCATGTCGGGGATGATGAGTGACGACGACATGTCCACGCTGGAGAACGCGTCCGGCGCGGCGTTCGACACCGCCTTTCTGAAGCTGATGGTCAAGCACCACGAAGGCGCCGTCACCATGGCCGAGACCGAGCGGTCACAGGGCTCCCACCCGGCCGCCAAGGACATGGCCGACCGCATCATCACCTCCCAGAGCGCCGAGATCACCCGGATGAAGGGGCTTCTCGACAGGTAGCCGGGAGGGCGGCGGCCCGAGCCGTCGGGCCGGGGGCCGCGCCGAGGCGCGGCCCCCGGTTTCTCCCCGGCGGAAGCAGCTTTCAGGAATACCCCCGTGGGGTATATGGTTCGGGTCGGGAGAAGAGGAACGCGAACGGCGGACCGCATTCGACGGAGGTTGCCATGGACCACCACACGCACCATCCGCAGACACAGCACCCCGAGCACGGCGGGCACGGCGGGCACGGCGGAGACCCGGAGAACCACGGGCACGGCGGGCACTCCGGGCACGGCGACTCCGGCGACTCCGGCGGCTCGGGCCGCGGCACCAGTTGGCGCACCGCCGCGCAGGCCACGCTCCACTGCCTCACCGGCTGCGCCATCGGCGAGGTCCTGGGCATGGTCATCGGCACGGCGGCCGGCCTGTCCAACGGGGCGACCATCGCCCTGGCCATCGCCCTCGCGTTCGTCTTCGGTTACGCGCTGACCATGCGGGGCGTCCTCGGTGCCGGGCTGCCGCTGCGCCAGGCGCTCAAGGTGGCCCTGGCCGCGGACACCGTCTCCATCGCCGTCATGGAGATCGTCGACAACACGGTGATGCTCACCGTTCCCGGCGCCATGCACGCGGGGCTGGACGGTGCTCTCTTCTGGGGCGCCCTGGCGTTCTCGCTCGCCGTCGCCTTCGTCCTCACCGTGCCGGTCAACCGGTGGCTGATCTCCCGCGGCAAGGGCCATGCCGTCGTCCACGCCTACCACTGAGAGCCCCGGAACTCGCGGGGTCGTGGACTTTTCGTCCAACCCGCGCCGCTGTTTTCGTCTAACCCGCGCCGCTGTGTGCCGTCGACAGGGCCAGCTCGCGCCACTGGGTCAGTTCCTCGGCCACGAGGCCGAGTTTCGCCTCGACCCGTGCGACGGAGTCCGCTCCCAACTGGAGCCGGCTCGGCGGGTCGTCCATGGCCACGAGGGTCACGATGGCCTCGGCGGCCTTGACCGGGTCGCCCTGCTGGGCGTGGTTGCTCTCCTCCGCCCACTGACGGGTGCGGCCCACCGTCTCGGTGTAGTCGGCTATGACCTGTCCGGCGCGGTGGAGCGAGCTGGAGTCGAGGAAGTCCGTGCTGAAGACCCCCGGCTCGACCACCGTCGTGAGTATCCCCAGCGGGAGCAGTTCGGTGCGCAGGGACTCGCTCAGACCCTCGACGGCGAACTTCGTCGCGGCGTACACGCCCCAGCCCGTCCCCGCGGCGAAACCGCCGACGGAACTGATGTTGATGATCCGCCCGTCGCGCTGTCCCCGCATCACCGGCAGTACGGCGCGCGTGACGGCCAGCAGACCGAAGACATTGGTCTCGAAAATCGCCCTCACCTCGTCCGCCGATGCCTCCTCCACGGCTCCCAGCAGCCCGCGTCCGGCGTTGTTGACCAGAACGTCGATCCGTCCGAAGCGCTCCACGGCGGCGTCGACGGCCTGCCGCGCCTGCTCCTCGACCGTGACATCGAGCGGCACGGCCAGCAGCCGGTCCCCGGCGTCCGGCAGCGCGTCGTGGACGGTACGGGGATCACGCGCGGTCGCGACGACCGCGTCTCCGGCGTCGAGGACCTTGCGCGCGATCTCCAGTCCGAATCCACGGGAAGCACCGGTAATGAACCACACCCGCATGACGACCTCCTGAGAGTCCCGGGCAGTGCCGTGGCAGCGGGGTCCGCTCCCCGGCCTGGACTTTCAGCATGCCGGGCGGAGGGACCTGCTGCCCGTTGGAGCGGTTCGAGCCGGCTCCCGGCCGGCGCTCCGCACCGCCGGGAGACCCCGGGCCCCACCCTGTCCACCGGCCGGTCAGCCGGTCACAGCCGTCCGCAACTCCTCCCGGTAGGTACGGGCTGTGGCCATCAGCCCGTCGAGCGTGTCCCTGGTCCGCACGAGGTCGGCGATATGCGCCGAGAGCCGCTCGCGCTCCTGCGCCATCCGCTCCAGCGCGGAGTCGGAGTTCTCCTCGCTGGGCGCGTCGACGCAGGGCAGCAGTTCGATGATGGTGCGGCTGGACAGGCCCGCCGCGTACAGCCGCTGGATGAACGCGACCCGCTCGACCTCGTCGTCCGTGTAGTGCCGCTGCCCGCTGGGGCTGCGGACGCTGGCGAGCAGGCCCTGCTCCTCGTAGTAGCGCACGGACCGGACGCTGACCCCGGCCCGTGACGCGAGCTCCCCGATCCGCACGAAGACCTCCTGGTTGTGTCCCGCGATTGTGTCCCGCGCCACAGGACTTGCCTCTGACATCGGTGTGAGGTTTTAGCGTAACTGCCGTGCCCGAGGTCCGGGCGCCGCGCACCGCGAAGGAGTCCTGACGTGACAACTCTTTTCACCCGTTACCGGCTCGGCGGCCTGACGCTGCCCAACCGGGTGGTCATGGCTCCGATGACCCGGGTCCGGGCCGCCGCCGGCGGTCTGGCCACGCCGTCGATGGCTGCCTACTACGCCCAGCGGGCCACGGCCGGGCTGATCGTGACCGAGGGGGTGCAGCCGAGCGCGATCGGACAGTCCGGTCCGGGGACGCCGGGACTGCACACCGACGAGCAGGTCGCCGCATGGCGCCCCGTGACCGCCGCCGTCCACACCAACGGCGGACGGATCTTCGCCCAGCTCATGCACGGCGGCCGGGTCTCCCATCCCGACACCACCGGCATGCGGCCGGTCGGTCCCTCGGCCGTCCCCGCCGTCGGCGATGTGTTCACCCCGGCCGGGCCCCGGCCCGCCCCGACGCCGCGCGCCCTGGACACCGCCGCGGTGCCCGAGCAGGCGGAGTCGTACGCCCAGGCCGCCCGCCGCGCCGTCGACGCGGGCTTCGACGGCGTGGAACTGCACGGCGCGAACGGCTATCTGATCTCGCAGTTCCTCTCGTCCAACGCCAACCTGCGCACGGACCGCTACGGAGGTCCGGTCGCCAACCGGATCCGGTTCGCCGTCGAGGCCGCCGCCGCCACCGTCGAGGCCGTCGGCGCGGCCAGGACCGGCATCCGGCTCTCACCGGGCGCGGCGTTCTGGGGAGTGGAGGAGACCGACGTGCGCGAGCTCTACACCGCGCTGCTGACCGAACTGGCCCGCCTCGGGGTGGCGTACGTACACCTCGAAGCCACCGCCGACGAAGAGTCGCTGGTCGCGCTGCGCCGGGCATGGCCGGGCACCCTCGTCATGAACCCGGTGCTTCCGATGGGACCGAAGCAGACCGGCCGCGAGGACGCCGACCACTGGCTCGGCCTGGGCGCCGACCTCATCAGCTTCGGCCGCGCCTTCATCGCCAACCCCGACCTGGTCGAGCGGCTGCGCGGCGGACACCCGATCGCCCCCGTCGACGAGGCCACGTACTACCAGGGCGGTGACGCGGGCTACCTGACCTACCCGGCCCACCAGTACGCGGCCTGACTCCGGTCCGCGCCGACCGGCCCGACGAGCGGTCCCCGCGGCGTGCCCGAAAGGATGAATCGCCTCTCGAATACGGCGTGTTCCGGTGCCGGAGGCAGCATGGTGCGGTGGCGGGCCGAACGGTGTCGCACCCGCCTCATCGCGGGGTGCGCGGTACAGGGCAAGGGGCGGGGTGGGAGTGGGACGACCGAAGGGGCGGCCGCCGGTTTCCTTGCAGGACCGGGCGCGCTACCGGTTCGACCGTACGCTGGCCCGCAGTACCGGCACCCTGATGGGCTGGCTGGTGATCACCTGTCTGGCCGTCGTCGTGCCGGTGAGCACGCTGCTGGTGTGGACGGACCCCGGCTCGCCCCGGTCGCTGTCGGGCCGGCTGACGGCGGCGTGGCGGACCAGCGCGGAGACGCTGCGTCTGGGGGCGGTCACCGGCACACCGCTGCGCATGGTGCTGTCCGCCCTGCTCGGGCTGGTCGCTCTGCTGTGTGTGTCGACCCTTGTCGGGGTGATCACCACGGGCCTGGCCGAGCGGATGGCGGAGTTGAGCCGTGGTCGTTCGACAGTCCTGGAGCAGGGCCATGTCGTGGTGCTCGGCTGGTCGGACCAGGTGACGACAGTGGTGGGCGAGCTGGTCGCCGCCCAGGCCCCGCACCGGCCGCGGGCCGTCGTCCTGCTCGCCGACCGGGACAAGACCGAGATGGAACAGGCGCTGGCCGCCCACGTCGGTCCGGCCGGACGTAACCGGCTGATCTGCCGCAGCGGTCCCGCGAGCGACCCCGGCGTACTCGCGCTGGTCAGCCCCCGGACGGCGAGCACCGTGCTCGTACTGCCGTCCGGGGAACCGACGGCCGACGCGGAGGTGCTGCGGATCCTGCTGGCGCTGCGAGCGGTCCTCGGCGAGGGGGCGGAGGGGCCGCCGGTGCTGGCCGCGGTGCGGGACGACCGTTACCGTGCACCGGCCCGGCTGGCAGCCGGCCCACGCGGCACGGTGCTGGAGACCGACACGGTCACGGCCCGGCTGATCGCGCAGTGCGTCGGCCGCCCCGGGCTCTCGCTCGTCCTGCGCGAACTGCTCGACTTCGCCGGCGACGAGTTCCACTTCGCCGACGCGACCGCGTTCCACGGCGGCCCCTTCGGCGCGGCCCTGCTGGGCCATGCCGACTCCTGCGTGGTCGGACTGCTCACCCCCCAGGGAAGTACGCTGCTCAATCCGCCCGCCGACACCGTCGTCGCGCCGGGGAGCCGTCTGATCGTCCTCACCCGCGACGACGACACGGCGCTCCTGGAGGACTGCCGGCACCTGGTCGACCCGTCGGCGATCGCCATGGCCCCGCCACCACCGGACGGTGCCGCGCGCCTGCTGCTGCTCGGCTGGAATCGGCGGGCGCCCCTCGTCGTCGGCCAGTTGCGGCGCACGGCCCGGCCGGGTTCCGTTCTGGACGTGGTCACGGACAGGGCCGTGCCCGGACCTCGGGAACCGGAGCCGGACCCGGAGACGGCGACGGCGACGGCGACGGCGGGCCGACTGGCCGTGCGGTTCCGGTCCGCCGCCCTGTCGCGGCCCGAGACCCTGCTCGGGCTCGACCTCGCCCCGTACGACGGGCTGGTCGTCCTCGGCCCCGATCCGGGTGTCGGGCCCGACCGCCCCGACGACTGGACGCTGGTGACCCTGCTGGCCCTGCGGCTGCTGGAGGAGCGCACCGGACGGGAGACACGCGTGGTCACCGAACTCACCGACGACCGCAACCGGCCCCTGGCACCCGTCAACCCCGGCTCCGACGTCATCGTCAGCGGAAAGCTGACCGGACTGCTCATGGCGCAGATCGCGCAGAACCGGCATCTGGCAGCCGTGTTCGACGAGTTGTTCTCCGCCGACGGCAGCTCGATCTGCCTGCGGCAGGCCGGGACCTATATCCGGCCGGGCAGTGAGGCCACCTTCGCCACCGTCGTGGCGGCCGCGCGTGAGCGCGGCGAATGCGCCATCGGCTACCGCCGTCACGACCGGCGGACGATGTCCCCGGACCACGGGGTCCGGCTCAACCCGCACAAGGGCGAGCGGCGCGAGTGGAGCGCCGAGGACCAGGTGGTCGTCGTCACCACCGGACCGACCGGACCGACCGGCCCCACCGGTGCCGCCGGTGCCGCCGGTGCCGCCGGTGCCGCCGGCCAGGACACGCGAGAACTGGGCCCCGGACGGGCGGACACCGAGGCGTAGGAACCGCCCGACCGCTGAACCGGCTTCAGAAACCTCTCCGGGATGGCGAAGTTCGTACCTAACCGGTCCACTGACCGAAATCTCGCCTAATGTGACGCACTAACGGCCGACCGCCATCGCATCGGTGCACGTTTCCTCCGCGTCGGTACGCATTTACCCGCCGCCCATCAGCGCGGCGCGACGCGGAGACCCGAGCTGTCCCCGTACTCCCGAGCCCCCTCATGTACCGCCATGAGGAATTCTCGTGCGACCTATTCCGCACAGAGCTCACCGTCCCTATGGTTCAGGACACCCGGGCAGGAACCCTGAGCGGCTCCACCGGCCACGGCGGGCATCGCCCGTTCCGGTCACAAGGAGGGCAGCGCCATCTATATCGACGTCCACGGGCATGTCACCGCGCCTGACAAGCTCTACGCGTACAAAGCCGGACTTCTCTCCCATCGCGGCGCTCATGGGCGCGGGCGTTCGGGGGTGACCAGGGAGCAGGTCGTGGAGGCGCTCAACGCGCCGCATCCGAGCTTCGGGAAGATCTCCCATCTGCGCCATCTCGACGAGGCCGGGGTGGACATCCAGTTCATCTCGCCGCGGCCCTTCCAGATGATGCACAGCGAGACCCCGGCCAATCTGGTCGAGTGGTTCACCGCGGAGACCAACGACGTCATCGCGATGTGCTGCGAGGTGGACAGCCGTTTCCGCGGCATCGCCGGGATGCCGCAGTCGATGGACCTCGATCCGGTCGCGTGGACCCGTGAACTGCGCCGGTGCGTCAATGACCTGGGCTTCGTCGGCGCGACGCTGAACACCGACCCGTACGAGGGGCTGCGCCAGCCGCCGGCCATCGGGGACCGCTTCTGGTACCCGGTGTGGGAGGCGCTCTGCGAACTGGACGTTCCGGCCGTCATCCACTCGGCGGCCTGCCGGCCCCCGGCCAGGGAGAGCTACTCGCTCCACTTCGTGCAGGAGGAGACCCTGGCGGTGGCCGGGCTGCTGGAGTCCTCCGTCCTCGACGACTTCCCGGAACTCAAGATCGTCGTGTCGCACGGCGGCGGGGCCGTGCCCTATCAGAAGGGCCGCTTCTACCCGGCGTCCCTGCGAGCGGGCACCACCTTCGAGGAGCGCCTGCGCCGCCTCCACTACGACACCTGCCTCTACACACGCGACTCGATCGAGTTCCTGCTGCGCACCGTCGGTGTCGACCGCTGTCTGTTCGGTACGGAGAAGCCGGGCACCGGCTCGGTGAAGGACCCGGAGACCGGCCGCTGGGTCGACGACATCCATCTGCTCATCGAGGACATCGACTGGCTGACCGACGACGACAGGACGGCGCTGTTCGAGACGAACGCCGTCAAGCTGTTCCGGCTGGAGGTGTGAGGGGGGTGAGCGAGCTCGTGCTGGGCGTGGGCACCTCCCACGGCCCCCTGCTGAACACACCGCCGGAGGACTGGGGGCAGCGCGCCTCGGCCGACCGGGCAAACCGGGCACTGGTCTACCGCGGTGCGGAGTACCCGTACGACGAACTGCTGGCGCTGCGCGCACCGGGGTTCGCGGCCGCGTGCGAGCTGGAGGAGCGCCGTCGGCGCCACCGCGCCTGCCGTGCGGACATCGACGAGCTGGGCCGGCGGATCAGGGCGGCCGGACCCGATGTGCTGGTGGTCGTGAGCAGCGACCACAAGGAGGTGTTCGGGGACGAGCTGCTGCCCCAGTTCGCCTTCTACTGGGGCGACACCATGCGGCACGAGCCCTTCACCCAGGAGCAACTGGACGGGATGAAGCCGGGGCTGGCCGTCGCCGAGGTCGCGAACGTGCCCGCCGGGAGCACCGTCCGTCCGGGGCACTCCGCGCTGGCCCGGCATCTGATCGAGCGGACCTCGGCCGCGGGGTTCGACCCGGCCGCGTCCAGGGAGCTGCCGCCCGGCGAGTGGGGCAACGCGGGGATCCCGCACGGCTGGGGCTTCGTCTTCGAGCAGGTGCTCGGCGGCGAGGAGATCCCGCCGACGGTTCCGGTCTTCGTGAACACCTTCTGGGAGCCGAACCCCCCGTCGGCCGCCCGTTGTTTCGACTTCGGTGTTGCCCTGGGCGAGGCGATCCGGGAATTCCCGGCTCCCCTGCGCGTCGGTGTCGTCGCCTCCGGCGGGCTGAGCCACTTCGTCGTCGACGAGGAACTCGACCGTGCCTTCATCACGACGCTGACCAGCCGGGACAGCGGTTCTCTGCGCTCCCTGCCGGACGCGGTACTGCGGTCGGGGACCTCGGAGATGCGCAACTGGATCGTGGTGGCCGGCGCGTTGGACTCCTCCTCGCTCACCGCCGAACTGGTGGGCTACGAACCGTGCTACCGCACCGAGGCGGGCACCGGCTGCGCGATGGCGTTCATGACCTGGCGGGACCACACCGGTGCGGAGGCCGCCGGGGCCTCGGAGCCCGGCCCGTCCTCACCGTCCGGCCCGCCTCAGGACGCGGAATGACAGCGGGGAACGGGGCGCGGCCGCCCGCCTCGGCCGCCACCCTGGTGGACCGGCTGCGGGCGCTGGACTCCTGCGCCGTCTCGGACGCCCTGGACGCCTACGGACTGTCCACGGTGGCTCTCGGGCCCGCGCCGGTGTGGCCGGTACGGGGAGTCGTGGCCGGGCGCGTGCGTACCGTCACGGTGGGGGCGCGCCGCTCCGGCCAGCCGGCGGGCCATGTCGCCGCCGCGGCCGTGGACATCTCCGGCCCTGACGACGTCCTGGTCATCGCCAACGACGGCCGACTGGACGTGTCGTGCTGGGGCGGCATCCTCAGCCGGGCCGCCGTCGCCCGGGGCATCGCCGGAGTGGTGGTCGACGGCGCCTGCCGGGACGCGGACGAGAGCCGTGAGCTGGGTCTGCCGGTCTTCGCGCGGGCCGTGGTGCCCGTCAGCGCGCGCGGACGTGTGGTCCAGCACGCCATGGACGAACCGGTCCTGTTCGGCGGCGTCCGCGTACGTCCCGGCGACTATGTCGTCGCCGACGGCAACGGTGTCGTCTTCGTGCCCGGGGCCGACGCCCACCGTGTCATCGGCTTCGCCGAACGCGTCGTCGCCCGCGAGGCGGCCATGGCCGACGCGGTCGCCCAGGGGCGCCCGGTCACCGAGGTCATGCACGACAGTCAGTTCCCGACCACCGAGGAGGCCGGCTCATGACCAGCGATCCCGCCGCCCGTGAACCGGCCGTGGCCGGCGGACCGGCGCACCCCCTGTCCGGCTTCTCGACCGCCACCGTCGCCGATGCCCTCGACCGTGTCGGCAGGGAGGGCTGTCTGCTCGGCATCGGCCCGCTGTCCGACGGCGCGCGGATCTTCGGACGGGCCTACACCGTCTCGTATGCCGCGGCGGGACGCCCGGCCGGCACGGTCGGCGACTATCTGGACGACATGCGGCCCGGCGATGTGGCGGTGCTCGACAACGGCGGCCGGACCGACTGCACGGTGTGGGGCGACATCCTCACCGCGATGGCGCACGACCGCGGTATCGCGGGCACGGTGATCGACGGGGTCTGCCGCGATGTGCGGCGGGCGCTCGACACGGGCTATCCGCTCTTCACCCGCGGGCGGTACATGCGGACGGGCAAGGACCGGGTCGAGGTACGGGACGTCCAGCGCCCGGTGAGTGTCGCCGGTGTCCGGATCGCGCCCCGTCAGCTCGTCATCGCCGACGCCGACGGCGTGGTCACCGTACCGCCCGACGTCGAGGACGACGTCGCGGAGATCTGCCGGACCATCCAGGAACGCGAGTCGCGCATCGTCGACGACGTGCTCGCGGGCCGCTCCCTGGCCGAGGCGCGTGCCGCCCACGGCTACCACCTGCTGCAGAGGAACCAGGCATGACGACCGCGCCGACCGAACTCACGGACACCGCCGTGTTCCTGCGGCTGGGGACCGCGACGCTCTACGAGGCGTCGAAGCTGGACTGCTTCCTGCCACCGCGGATCCGACCGGTCTGGCCGGGCGCCGCCGTCGTCGGCCGTGCTCTGCCGGTGTCCACCGGGCCGGCCGACAACCTGCCCCTGCATCTCGCGCTGGAGCAGGCCGGACCGGGTGATGTGCTGGTGGTCGACGGACAGCGGGAGGCCTGCGGCTACTGGGGTGAGGTGCTCACGGCGGCCGCGCTGGCCCGTGGGGTGGCGGGACTGGTGATCGACGGCGGTGTGCGGGACGTGGACCGGTTGCGTGAGCGCGGGTTCCCCGTCTTCAGCTCCTCGGTCTCGGTGCGCACCACGGTCAAGGACGACCCGGGCACGGTCGGCGCCCCTCTCACCCTGGGTGCCGCCACCGTCCGCCGCGGGGATCTCGTCGTGGCCGACACCGACGGTGTGGTGGTGCTTCCGTGGGCGTCGGTCGCGTCGGTGCTGGAGCGCGGCCGGGCACGCGAGGCCGCCGAGGCGGGTTATCTGAGCCGGATCGCCGGGGGCGAACTCACCCTGGACATCTACGGTTTCCGACCGGCCGGCACGGACTGAGCCGCCATGAACGATCTCGACCCCCTCGCGGACCGGCGTCTGCTGGTCAAGCAGGTGCGCCTGGAGGCCGCGGGTGTGGTCTCCCTGACCCTGGTCGATCCGGACGGCGCCGGGCTGCCGCCATGGGCACCGGGCGCGCATATCGATCTGCGGCTCCCCAGCGGCACGGTCCGGCAGTACTCGCTGTGCGGTCCCCCGGACGACCCGCTCTCCTACACCGTCGCGGTGCTCCGTGAGGAACACGGCCGCGGTGGTTCGGTGGAGGTGCATGACACGGCGCTGACCGGCCGCGTGCTGCGGGCCCGGGGGCCGCGCAATCACTTCCCGCTGGTCGACGCGGCGCACTATCTCTTCCTCGCCGGCGGTATCGGTGTCACACCGATCCTGGCGATGGCCCGTCGGGCCGCGGCGGCCGACGCCTCCTGGGAGTTGTACTACGGCGGACGCTCACGCCGGAGCATGGCCTTCACCGAGGAGTTGTCGGCCGTCGGCGGCGACCGCGTCCATATCGTGCCGCAGGACGAACAGGGCATCCTGCCGGTCGTTCGGCTGATCGACGCCGCGCCACCGGGCACCGCCGTGTACTGCTGCGGCCCCGAGGCCATGGTCGGCGCGGTCACCAGGGCGTGTGCGGTGTCCAGGCCGGGCGCTCTGCACGTCGAGCGCTTCGGCGCCCCGCCGGACGGTCCGCCGGACGGCGGGGCCGCCGGCGCCCGGGGCCCGTCGCCCGGCGCGGCCGGCTTCACGGTGGAGCTGCGGCGCAGCGGTGTGACCCTGGACGTCCCACCGGACCGCACCCTGCTGGACGTGGTACGCGAGGCCGTGCCCGAGGTGGGGTTCTCCTGCGAGGAGGGCTACTGCGGCTCGTGCGAGACGAAGGTGCTCGCCGGTGTGCCCGAACACCACGACACCGTGCTCTCGGACCAGGAACGGGAGCGCGGCGACACGATGATGATCTGCGTCGGCCGGTCGGCCTCAAGGCTGCTCACACTGGACCTCTGACGGTCCGTATTCCCTATAGAAGAACCTAGAGAACGACTGTTTCTCTATGAGGTATTCCTGGTTAAGGTCGCGTCAACCAGGACTGATCCGAGGAGTGCAGGATGTCGATGAGGGCGACCACACCCGACCGCATCGAGGGCCGGATCACGGGCCCGGTGGACCAGACTTCCGGCGAGCCCGCCGTACAGCTCCGGCTGTCCGGTGTGACCAGGAAGTTCAATGACGTCGTCGCTGTCGACCAGATCGACCTCGACGTCAGGCAGGGCGAGATATTCGCCCTCCTCGGCCCGAGCGGCTGCGGAAAGAGCACATCGCTGCGGATGATCGCGGGCCTGGAGAAGATCGACCAGGGCTCGATCCGGATGCGTGACAGAGCCCTCGCCGATGCCGGGCAGGGCACGTTCCTGCCCTCGGAGAAACGCAACATCGCGATGGTCTTCCAGTCCTATGCCATCTGGCCCCATATGACCGTCGCGCAGAACGTCGCGTTCCCGCTGCGCATGCGCCGGGTGAAGCGTGCCGAACGGCGCCGCAGAGTCGAGGAGATTCTCGCGGTCACCGGGCTGGAGGCCATGGCCGACCGTCCCGCCACCCTCCTCTCGGGCGGCCAGCAGCAGCGGGTCGCGCTCGCACGGGCGCTCGTGTACACCCCCGATCTGCTGCTGCTGGACGAGCCGCTGTCCAATCTGGACGCCAAGCTGCGGATCCAGATGCGTCGCGAGATCCGCAGACTGAACCGGGAACTGGGCATCACGATGCTCTTCGTGACCCATGATCAGGACGAGGCACTGTCCCTGGCCGACCGTCTCGCGGTGATGAACAAGGGCAAGGTCGAGCAGGTCGGGCGGCCGATGGACCTCTACGAGCGCCCGAGGACCGCGTTCGTACGTGACTTCCTCGGCCGGCTCGTCGTCGTCGAGGGCGTGCTCGCCGCGGACATGGCGCGGCGCCGGGTCCGGCTCGACACCGACGGCCTGCGGGTCGGCGAGATCGTCGGCCCGGACGTTCCGGAGGGGCTGGAGGACGGCGACCGGGTAGGGGTGTACCTCCGCCCGGAGGACGTCGACATCAAACCGTTCGACGGGGGCGAGCCGGCGCCGAACCAGGTGGTCGCGCGCGTGCTGTCCTCGGTCTACCTCGGCGACAGCTTCGAGTACGTCCTCGACATCGCCGGATCCTCCGTGCTGCTCGGTGCCCCGCGCCGCGTGGTGCACCGGCCCGGTGAAACCGTCGTCGTCGAGGTCGACCCCCGGCGCGCCATGGTGTGGCCGCTGTGACCGGCGTCCTGCCCCCGGTGGCACCGGAACCCGTGGAGCCGCTGCCCGGTCCGGTGAGAAAGCTGATCAGCGCGCGCCACTCCAGCGGCTCCCGGGTGACCGGCACCGCCGTACTGCTGCTGGTGGCCGCCGTCACCGTCGTCCCCATCACACTGCTGCTGCTCAACAGCCTCAATGTCGCCGATCCCGGTGATCCGACCGCCTACGGCCTGGACAACTGGCGGCAGGCGTTCGCCGACGGGGCGATGTGGGAGTCGGCCTGGAACACACTGCGTCTGGGTGTGCCGAGGGTCCTGCTCGGGATGGTGATCGCCACGGTCGTCTCCTGGCTGATCGCGCGCACGGACATGCCGGGCGGCCGGATCATCGAAGTCTTCCTGTGGTTCTCCTTCTTCATCCCCTCGCTGTCGATGACCCTCGGCTGGATCCTGCTCCTCGACCCGGCCAACGGGGTGGTGAACCAGGTGATCCGGATGGTCCCGGGGCTGGGTGGCCTCACCCAGGGTCCGCTGGACATCTACAGCTACTGGGGCATCGTCTGGACGCATCTGACGGCCACCACCGTGCCCATCATGGTGATCCTGCTGGTCCCCGCGTTCCGGAGGATGAGCCGGTCCATGGAGGAGGCCGCGCAGATCTGCGGCGCCAGCAGGCTGTACACCCTGGTGCGGATCACCGTGCCGATGATGCGTCCGGCGATCATCGCCGCCACACTGCTCAGCTTCGTGTACTCCCTGAAGACCTTCGAGATCGAGCTGCTGCTCGGCACACCGATCGGACTGAACGTCTACTCGACGCAGATCTACAACTGGCTCCAGTCGTCGCCTCCGCGGTTCGGTACGGCGACCGCGCTCGGCTCGGTGTTCATCCCGATCCTGATCATGCTGGCGATCATGCAGCGCCTCGCCGTACGGAGCCGCAGTTATGTCACCGTCGGCGCGCACACGTACAACGACGAACCGATCCGGCTGGGCCGGGTACGCCGCTGGGTGGTCGCGGGGGTGCTCTCGCTCTACGCGGTCGTCACCGTGGTGCTTCCCATGGGCGCGATCGTCCTGGGCTCGTTCATGCGGCGGTTCGGGTTCTTCGAGCTCGCGAACCCCTTCACCACGGAACACTGGTCGGCGCTCTTCGACGACAACCTGTTCGCCTCCTCGGTGCGCAACACACTGATCATCGGCCTGATCGCCACCCTGGTCGGTGTTCTCGTCTACTTCGTCATCTCCTTCGTCATCGTCCGCAGCGAACTGCCCACCCGGGGCGGTATCGATGTGATGGCCTGGCTGCCGGCGGCCGTGCCGGGCATGCTGCTGGGCCTCGGACTGCTCTGGGTCTATCTCGGCACCCCGCTGCGCACCGTGCTGTACGGCAATCTGTTCGGCCTGATCATCGCGCTGGTCATCAGCCATATGGCCACCGGCACCCAGCAGTTGAAGGCCGCGATCCTCCAGGTGAGTCCCGATCTGGACCGGGCGGCGCGCATCTGCGGCGCCACCCCGGTCCGCGCCTACACCTCCATCCTCTTCCCGCTGCTCGGCCCCTCCGTGGCCGCGGCCGGGGTCCTCACCTTCCACTCCGCCGTGAGCGACGTCAGCACGGTCGTCCTGCTCAGCGGCAACGACTCCCGGCCGCTGTCGGTCCTCCTTCTCGAATACAGCACCAGCGGTGTCCTCGAACAGGCCTCCGTACTGGGCGTCCTCATCAGCGCGCTCACCGTCGGGGTGGCGCTGCTGTCCCGGGTGCTCGGCGGCGGCCGGCTGCGCAAGCCCCGGCCGGGACGCCGTCTCCGGGTGACCGGCGGTGGCCCGCCGTCACCCCTCTCCGCAACGAAAGCAGGTGCGTCATCAAAAGATTCATCGCTCATCACCACTGGAAGCTGATGTGCGCGGGCGCCGCGGTGGCCCTCGTCACGACAGCGTGCGGTGACGGCTCGACCACCACGACCGCGGGCAGCGCCCCCGCCGATGTCAGCAGCGTCTGCCCGGATCCCTCGGGCGCGCTGGTCGCCAAGGCGAAGAAGGAGGGCACGGTCGTGATGTCGGGCCCGCCCACCGACACCGTACGGCAGCAACTGCCCAAGGCGTTCGAGCAGACCTACGGCATCGGCCTCGACTACATCGGCACCAGTGGCAAGGACAACGCGGCCCGGCTCCAGTCCGAGCGGCAGGCCGGGATCTACTCGCAGGACGTGTTCCTCGGCGGCGCCGACACCATGGCCAACACCTACCACGCGCAGAACTGGATCGCTCCGCTGACCGGCGTACTGCCCGCGTCGGAGCTGGACGCGAAGGGGTGGCGGGGCGGGAGCGTCCCGTTCGTGGACGCGGACAAGAAGATCCTCAGCATCAGCCGGTATGTCAGTGTCCCGATCGTCATCAACACCGACCAGGTGAAGGCGGACGAGATCACCTCCTGGAAGGACCTGCTCGACCCGAAGTGGAAGGGCAGGATCGCCACCATCGACCCGCGGAGCCCCGGCGGCGCGATCTACAACGTCGGTATGTTCCAGGCGGCCGACGGCTACGGCGACGCGTTCGTCAAGCAGTTGTACAAGGACCAGAAGCCGATCCTCATCACCGACTCCCGCCAGGGAACCGACGATCTGGCCAGGGGCAAGTACCCGATCGCCCTCGGGCTGGGCCAGCTCGACGTCGACACGGCGTCGGACGACGGGCTGCCGGTCGAGGTCGTCATGCCGGACCTCCTCCAGACCACCAGCGGCTTCGGCTTCCTGGCCGTCTCCGACAGACCGCCGCACCCCGAGGCCGCCAAGGTGCTGGCCCAGTGGCTGGCCTGCCCGGACGGAAACAAGGCGTGGAACGACGCGTACGGGAGCATCAGCGCCCGCGCCGACGTCAAGCCGCCGGCCGATCTGCCCGCCTGGCAGGTCCCGCAGGACGGCGTGGACTACTTCAACACCAACTCCTGGGAGTTCCTCACCAAGGGCGTCAAGGACGCGACGGACCTGATCAAAAGCCTCATCGGTTCGAACTAGCACATGAGGAGACACCAGATGACCGTGGCCGAAACCGAGTTGCCCGCGATCAAGCGCCCGACGGCCTACGAACAGTGGCTGACCGACGAGGGACTGAAGGTCGTGGAGGGACTGTTCATAGAGGACCTGCGCACCGTCGAGCTGGGGAACTGGGAGCGGCGCGGCTGCCGGGCCGCGGTCGCCCGGCTGGAGGGCACCGAGGACGTCAACGACGCCCACATCATCGAGATCGCTCCCGGCGGCCGGACGGCACCGGAGCGCCATCTCTACGAGGAGATCACCTATGTCGTCTCCGGCCGGGGCTCCACCAAGGTGTGGAACTCCGCCGGAGCGGAGACGACCTTCGAGTGGAACGCGGGCAGTGTGTTCTCCGTGCCGCTCAACGCCCACGCACAGCACTTCAACGGCAGTGGGTCGGCGTCGGCCCGTTTCTACACCGTGACCAGCGCACCGCTGGTGATGGGGCTGTTCCACAACCGTTCGTTCATCTACGAGTGCGACTTCGACTTCACCGACCGGTTCGGGTCGGACAACAACGACTTCAGCGGCGCGGGAACGGCCTACCGGTCCCGGGTGTGGGAGAGCAGATTCATCCCCGACGCGGCCGGCATCGAGCTGAAGTCCTGGGCCGCGCGCGGCGCCGGCGGCAGCAACGTCATGCTGGAGATCGCCGACAACAGCCTGTGCGGCCATGTCTCGGAGTTCCCGGTCGGTACGTACAAGAAGGCCCACCGGCACAATGCCGGCGCTCATGTGATCATCCTCGGCGGCACCGGCTTCTCGCTCCTCTGGCGTGAGGGCGAACCGGTACGCAGGGTCGACTGGCGTCAGGGCTCGATCGTGGTACCGCCGGAACGCTGGTTCCACCAGCACTTCAACACCGGCACCACACCGGCCCGTTATCTCGCCCTGCGCTGGGGCAGCAAGAAGTACCCGCTGTTCAAGCAGTTCCTCATCGACCGCCCCACCACCCAGGGCGGCGACCAGATCGAGTACCAGGACGAGGACCCGTCGGTCCGCGCGACCTTCGAGGCCGAACTGGCCGAGCACGGCGCGCGGAGCCGTATGGGCGAGGTCTACGAGCGGTCGGCGCGGCCCCACGACCGGACCGACCGGACCGACCAAGCCGACCGGGCCGACCGGCCGGACCGCTGACGATGATCACTCTGGAACGGCCTTTCGACGAGGACTTCTCCCCCGCGGCGGACGCCTCGACACTGTCGGTCGACTTCTGGAGCTATCTGAACGCGCTCCAGGCCCGGCTCGGCTGGACCCCCGCCGATGACCGGGCCTGGGAGTACCTGGAAGAGCTCGAACGCGATATCGAACCGCTCATCGAGGCTCTCCCGGACGCGGACGCCACGCCGTATCTCCGCCGGCTCGCCGACGGCTGGGCGGCCCCGGGCACCGGCGAGCGTGACGATCTCCGGCGGCGGGTCGCCGCCATGCTGCGGCGGGCACTGCGGAACCAAGAGGAGCATGCTCATGATCAGTGAAGCCGAGAACGAATTTCTGACACGTGTCGGTCCGGGCACCCCGGCGGGCGACCTGCTGCGGCGCTACTGGCAGCCCGTCGCCCTCACCGCCGATCTCTCACCGGACAAGCGCACCAAGCGGATCCGGGTGCTGGGCGAGGACCTGGTGCTCTATCTCACCGACGAGAACACCCACGCTCTCGTCGCGGAGTCGTGCGCGCACCGACGGGTGTCCCTCTACTACGGCTTCGTGGAGGGCTGCGAGATCCGCTGTCCGTACCACGGCTGGAAGTACGACCGTACGGGCCAGTGCCTTGAGCAGCCGTTCGAGCAGGAGAACCGGCGGGCCCGCGAGCGCGCCCGGATCGCCGCCTACCCGGTGAAGGCCTACCGGGGCATCGTCTTCGCCTATATGGGCCCCGGCGAGCCGCCCGTACTGCCCCGGTGGGACGTGCTCGACCGGCGCGACGGCCATCTCACCCTCTTCGTCGAGCAGGACCTGGAGTGCAACTGGCTCCAGCCGATGGAGAACGCCGTCGACACCGTGCACACCTTCTGGCTGCACGGGCACACCATGCGTCTGAAGGGCATCGACCGCGGCAGCTACTACTACCGGCCGATCGAGAAGTACTCCTTCGAGCAGTTCGAGTGGGGCATCATCAAGCGCCGCGTCTACCGTGACACTGCCGGTGAGCTGGAGGAGGAGACGGGACACCCGCTGGTGTTCCCGAACATCCTGCGGCTGCCCGAGGGCCCGTTGCAGGCGATGCACTGGCGGGTGCCCGTCGACGACGAGCACACCATGCTCATCCGGGCCGGTCTGCTGCCCGACAAGCCGGGCGAGGAGCGGGTGCACGACGAGGAGCCCAGCGTGGTGCGCGTCCCCTCGGAGATGACCGAGGACGGTGATCACGCGATGACCACCTTCACCAGCCAGGACCGGATGGCCTGGGAGACCCAGGGCGCCGTCTACGACCGCACCAGGGAGATGCTCGGCGCGGAGGACAAGGGCATCGCCATGTACCGCCGGCTGCTGCGGCAGCAGATCGAGCGCGTACAGGCCGGCGAGGACCCGATGGCGCTCATCCGCGATCCCGGGCAGGCCGTGGTCACGTTCGATGTGTCCCGTGGCCAGGCCCGGGTGGCCGTGGCCGAGGGCCGGGTGTGATGACGTCCGCGGCCGAGCGCGTCGCGGCGGCCTGCCGTGTCCTCGGCCGCATGGGCCTCACCCGTGAACCGGCCGGCCACATCAGCATGCTGCTCGACGACGGCACCGTCGCGGTCAAGGCCCGCGGCCCCTCGGAGTCCGGGCTCCGCTTCGCCGGCGCGGAGGACGTGGTGGTGGTCGACCGGGACGGAACACCGCTCTCGGATCCGCCCGGACTGGAAGCCCCCCGGGAGCTCGCCATCCATCTGGCGGTGTACCGCGCCCGCCCCGATGTCACCAGCGTGGCGCACGTGCATCCCATGATGCCGGTGCTCTTCGGCATCTGTGAGGTACCGCTGCTGCCGGTGATCGGCGCGTACGACCCGTACGCACTGCGGCTGTTGGCCCGGGGTGTGCCGACGTTCGAGCGCGGTGTGCTGGTGACGACCCGGCGGCTGGGGGACGAACTGGCCGCCGTGCTCGGGGCGGGCGCGGCCTGTCTGATGCGCGGCCACGGGGTCACGACCGTGGGCGCGAGCCCGGAGGAGGCGGCCCTGAATGTCATCAAACTCAGCGAGCTGGCCGAGCTGAACTTCCTGGCGAGACAGCTCGGGGAGCCGAGGGAGATCGAGCCGGCCGAGCGCGAGGAGATCGTCGGTTCGGGTCTCACCCGCCCCGAACTGATCGAATCCGCCTGGCGTTTCTACCGCCGGTGCGCCGGCGAAGAGGCCGGGAGGACCGGGGAGCGATGAGAGACGACATGCCGGACACCACCCTGACCGGGACACACCACCACGGTCACGACCACGGTCATGGCGACGGTCATGGGAACGGCCACGACCACGCGACGACCGTTGGAGCCGACGACCCAGACCATCCCCTCCGGGAACGCGATCAGATCGTCCTGACCAGTGTCGGGATCGACATCGGTTCCGCCACCAGTCAGTTGCTCTTCTCCCGGCTGACCCTGCGCCGGCCGGGGCGTGAGCTGTCCAGCGCCTTCGTCGTCGTGGACAGACGGATCGTCCACGAGTCGGCCGTCGCCCTCACGCCGTACTCCGAGGGGCTACGGATCGACGAGGAGCGCTTGCGGACCATCGTCGACCAGGCGTTCCAGGAGGCGGGCATCCTTGCCGACGAGGTCGACACCGGCGCGGTGATCCTCACGGGTGAGGCCGCCCGCCGGGAGAACGCGCGTGCCGTCGCCGATCTGTTCGCCGCGCGGACGGGGCGTTTCCTCTGCGCCGCGGCCGGTCACGGCATGGAGGCGGCACTCGCCGCCCATGGGTCGGGCGCGGTGGCCAGGAGCGAACGCGGCCCCGCACGGGTGCTCAACATCGACATCGGAGGCGGCACCACCAAACTGTCGGTGGCCGAGGCCGGTGCCGTCCGGTCGACCGGCGCCCTGCATCTGGGCGCGCGGCTCGTCGTGGTCGACGGATCGGGACATGTCGTCCGGCTGGAACCCGCGGGCAGGCGGCTGGCCGCGTCGCTCGGTCTTGACTGGTCGCTGGGTGACCGGGTCCGGGCGGCCGAACTGGCCGAACTGGCGGCGCTGATGGCCGACACCGTCATCGCCGCGGTCAACGGGGCCCCGGCTCCGCCCGTCGGTCTCGACTGGGTCCAGCTCACCGAGCCGCTGCCCGAGCGGGGCCCGTACGACGCGGTGCTGTTCTCCGGAGGGGTCGCCGAGTACCTCTACGGCCGCGAGTCCCGGGAGTTCGGCGATCTGGGGGCACTGTTCGGCCGCGCGCTGGCCGAGCGGTCGGACCGGCTGCCGGGGCCGGTGGAGGACGGCGGCCGGGCGATCAGGGCGACGGTGCTCGGCGCGTCCCAGTACACCGTGCGGGTGAGCGGGAACACCATCCACATCAGTGACCCGGATCTGCTTCCGCTGCACAACCTGCGGGTGGTCCGCCCCGAGGTGGAGCTGGACGGGACAGTCGATCCCCTGCGGGTCGCGGCGGCGATCGGGACATGTCTGGCCGGGGCCGGTGTGGACCCGGCGGACGCGCTGGTCCTCGGCTTCCGCTGGCGCGGTCTGCCGAGCTTTCCCCGGCTGGACGCCTTCGTGGAGGGCGTCCGGCGCGGTCTGCGCGACAGGATCGCGGCGGGTCTGCCGCTGTGTCTGCTCTTCGAGGGTGATATCGCCAGGACCGTCGGAGGCATCCTGCTGGACCAGGGCGTCACGGTGCCGGTGATCTCCGTCGACGGCATCGCGGTCACCGAGCTGGACTTCGTCGACATCGGCGCGGTGCTGCCCGGGTCCGGGACCGTACCGGTCTCGCTCAAGTCGATGGTGTTCTCGCTGTGAACGGCGGACCGGCGTGGGCCAGACCGCCGCCGCGGCGTGGGGAGGGGGCCGCTCAGAGCGTCTCGTTGAGTGCGTCGCGCACCGAGTGCTGGGCTTCGACCAGCATGGGCGCGAGCGCCCGCGCCTGGTCGACGGTCTCCAGCCGGGAGTGCGGCACGGCCACGGCGACCGCGGCGAGCGGATAGCCGATGAGATCGTAGATCGCCATTCCCACGGCGCAGATACTGCTCTCCCCCTCGCCGAAGTTCACCGCGTAACCGCGATCACGGATCTCGTCGAGCTCGGTCTCCAACGCGGACCAGGTCCCGATCGAGTTCGGTGTACGGGTGTCCAACTGCCGTGTCGGGTAGCGCCGGCCCAGGTCGGTGGCGGGCAGCGCAGCCAGGATCGCCTTGCCGCCCGCCGTGCAGTGGGCGGGCAGGACGATGCCGGTACGGGTGGCGACACGCACCGACCGTGAGCCTTCCACACAGTCGATGAACCGGACGGAATTCCCTTCCAACAACAGCAGACTGACGGTCTCCTGGGTGTCCTCACTCAGCTTCTCGAGGACGGGCCGGGCCGCGTGCCGGATATCGACCCGGCCGATGGCCGCCAGCCCGATTTCGAGCAGGGCGCGGCCGGGGCGGTAGACACCGTTCGGCTTGTCCTGGGTCACGAAGCCCTGCCGGCGCAGCGCGGTCAGCAGCCGGTGTGCCGTGGAACGGGCGACGCCCAAGTCGTCGGCGGCCTCCGCGACGCGCAGTGCGCGGCGCTGGCTGATCAGATGCAGCAACTGGAGGGCGTTGTCGACCGATGAGAGGCCGGACTGCGTGGAGTACGGACCAGCGTGGTGGGGCTCATCGTGGACTGAGTTCTTCATATCGGAATAGTAGCGTCAACTCTTTCGGCGCACGGAATAATCACTAAGGTTTGAGCTATGACATTCGTGTCGAATCATCGTGGGCTCCCTGTGCTCGTCCTCGGCGGCGGCCCTGTCGGCGCCACCGCCGCGTGGGCCCTCGCCCGAGCCGGCGTACGGGTCCATCTCATCGAGCGGGAGCCGGAGCCGCGTACCGACTGGCGTGCGTCGACGTTCCATCCGCCGACCCTCGAACTGCTCGACGAACTCGGCCTCGCGGCACAGATGCACACCGAGGGGCTGACGGTGCCGCGCTACCAGTACCGCGACCGGCGCGCGGGGCTCGTGGCCGAGTTCGACTTCACCCTGCTGAAGGAGGAGACGAAGTATCCGCACCGGCTCCAGCTCAACCAGCAGCACCTGGTCCGGATGCTGGTGGAGCGGCTCGCCGACGAGCCCAACGCCACCCTGCACTACGGCATCGAGGCCTCGGCGATCCGCACGGGCGACGACGGTGTGGTCGTGGAAGGGGAGGGCCCCGACGGCCCGGTGAGCCTGCGCGGCTGCTTCCTGGTGGCGGCCGACGGTGCGAGCAGTACGGCCCGGGGGCTGCTGGGCGTGGAGTTCGAGGGCTTCACCTACCCCGAGCGGTTCCTGATCGCGAGCACCTCGGCCGACTTCCGCGCGCTCATCCCCGACATCGCGGATGTCAACTATGTCGCCGATCCCGAGGAATGGCTGTTCCTGCTGCGCACCCCGGAGTCCTGGCGCGCGGTGTACCCCGTCCCGCCCGGCCAGACGTACGAGGACGCCACCGATCCGGCGCAGATGCAGAGCCGCCTCCAGGGCATCGCGGCCCTTCCGGGCGGCTACGAGATCGGTGACCGCCAGATCTACCACGTCCACCAGCGGGTGGCGGACTCGTTCGTCTCCGGGCCGTGCGCGCTGATCGGCGACGCCGCGCACATCAACAGCCCGCTCGGCGGAGTGGGACTCAACAGCGGTATCCACGACGCCGTCGACCTCGCCCGCCGACTCGTCCGTATCCTCCACGGCGGCGCGGACGAGGACGCCGAGCTGGCGACCTTCGCCGAGCTGCGCCGCCGGGTCGCCGTCGAGTACGTACAGGCCGACACCAAGCGCAACACCGAGCGGATCAGCGAGCGCGACGAGGCCAGGCGACGGGCCAACCACGAGGAGCTGCGCGCCGTCGCGGCCGATCCGGAGCGGGCGCGCGCCTGGTGCAGGCGCGCCTCCCTGCTGGAGTCGGTGACCCGCTTCGGCATCGGCCTGCCACCGACGCAGGTGCGCCGGCGTATCGACGCGGCCGCCGACTCCACCCCCTGAGCGAACTGCCGCCGTCGCCCGACCGGCGCGGCGCAGGTGAAATGAGGACCCATGACACTCGACAGGACCCCGCCCGCGCGCACCGATCGCGCGAGCACCGGGGAAGAAGCTCAACTGACCGCCCTGTACGGGGATCTGGCCGATGTCGATCTGCATCCGCTGTGGACGATCACCCGGGATCTGCTCCCGCCGGCACCGCGCCCCCGCTCGGTCCCCTGGCTGTGGAGCGCCCCCGTACTGAACGAACTCGCCGAGCGGGCCCTGCGGTTGGTGCCGGTGGAGCGCGGCGGAGAGCGCCGGGTGCTCAGCCTCGGCAATCCGGGCCTGGCCGGACTGCCCTATGCGGCCGGGACGCTGTGGGGTGCCATCCAGTGCCTGGGCCCCGGTGAGACGGCACCGGCACACCGGCACACCCCGGGCGCCATCCGTTTCATCCTGTCCGGGGACGGTGTCGCGACCACGGTCGACGGCGATGTGTGCGACATGCACCCCGGCGATCTGATCCTGACACCGTCGTGGAACTGGCACGACCACAGCAGTGCCAGCGACGGTCCGATGCTCTGGTTCGACGGACTGGACCTGCCGATGATCGAGGCGCTGGACGCGGTGTTCTTCGAGCCGTACCCCGAGGTGCGGCAGCCGGGCGCGGATCCGCGCAACCGCTCGGAGAAGGAGGCCGGCCCCGGGCCGCGCTTCGTCAGCGGAGCCGTACGCGACGTCCTCACCACCGAGCACTCCCCGCTCCTGGTCTACCGGTGGCCGGACACCGACAGGGAACTGTCACGGCTGGTGGCCGAGGGCGGCGGACCGCTGGTGAGCCTCGAATACGTCAGCCCCGAGACCGGCGCCAGTGTGCTGCCGACGATGAGCTGCGGCATGCACCGGCTGATACCGGGGGCGCGGACCCTGCCCGTACGGCGCACCGGCAACGCGGTCTTCGTCGTGCACCAGGGGTCGGGCTCGTCAGTGATCGACGGTCAGCGCTTCGACTGGTCGAGGGGGGACATGTTCGTCGTTCCGTCCTGGTCCGCGGTGGAGCACTCCTCCGCCGGCGGCGCGGATCTGTTCTCCATCGGTGACAGCCCCGTACTGCGGGCGCTGGGGATCCATCGCGAGCTGACGCTCGACGCGCCCCAGACGGTGACCGGCGTCTTCACCCCGGCGGCGCTCCGGCCCGCGAAAACGAGCACGAGCACGGGAACAGACACGGACGCCGGGACCGGGACTGGAACCGGGGCAGGGACCGGGGCAGGGGCCGGGACCGGGACCGGGACGGTGAGCGTATGAGACTCGCGATCTTCGACGACCACCGTCTCGGTGTCGTCATCGGTGACGACGTGGTCGATGTGACCCAGGTACTGCCGTGGCCGCACACGTCCGATCCCCTGCTCGCGGGCTGGTGGCGCGGCCTGTGCCGGGACTTCGCCGCGCTCGCGCCCGCCCTGGAGGAGGCGGCCGGCAGCGGCCCGCGCCGGCCGCTGCGCTCGGTACGGCTGGCCGCGCCGGTACTGGGACCGACCAAGATCATCGCCTCCGCCAGCAACTACCGGGAACACGTGGCCGAGATGCACGCGGTGCAGCGACGCACCCTGGGACAGGTCGAGTCATGGATGATGGAATTCGACGTCTTCCTCAAGGCGCCCTCGTCCATCGTGGGACCCGAGGACGCCATCGTGCTGCCGCGCGATGTCCTCACGGCCGGGAGCGAGATCCACCACGAGTCCGAACTCGTCGTGGTGATCGGCACGGGCGGCAAGGACATCGCCGTCGAGGACGCCCTGGAGCATGTGCTCGGCTACACCATCGGACTGGACATCACCGTACGCAGCCCGGCCGACCGGTCACGGCGCAAGAGCTACGACAGCTTCAGCCCCCTGGGTCCCTGGCTCACCACGAGCGACGAGGCGGGCGACCCGGCGGACTTCGACATCCTGCTCACCTGCAACGGCGAACGGCGGCAGGCGGTCAACACGTCCGCGCTGATCACCCCCGTACCGCAGATCATCGCCTACGCCTCGCGCATGATGACACTGAACCCCGGAGATGTGATCTTCACCGGCGCACCTCCCGGTGTCGGGCCGATCGTGCCGGGTGATGTGCTGGACACCTCGATCAGCCGGCTCGGCGCCATGACACTGCCGGTCCTGGCCGAGGGCCCCGCCGGTTCCGGCTGAGGACGCCACCGCGCCCCGACCGCACCCCCGGCGGTCTTCGAGCGTCCCCCGGGGCGGACGCCCGGACCCGATCAGGTCAGTCACTTGCTCTGCTCCAGCGAGGACAGTTGACTGATCGAGTGTTCAGGGTCGGCTTCGGGGAGGAGACATGGCGGTGACGGACGGGGCCGTACGGGCGGAACGGGGCGACGCGACGCGGGAGCTGATACTCACGACGGCGGAGCGGCTGTTCGCGGAGCACGGTGTGTTCGCTGTCTCCAATCGTCATGTCGGCGAAGCCGCGGGACAGGGGAACAACGCCGCGGTCGGCTATCACTTCGGTACGAAGACGGATCTCGTGCGGGCGATCGCGCGAAGACACTCCGAACCGATGGAGCGGCTGCGGCTGCGGATGGTGGACGAGATCGGTGGTTCCACGGAGGTACGGGACTGGGTGGCGTGCCTGGTACGTCCGGCCACGGAGCATCTGGCCGCTCTTGGCAGCCCCACCTGGTACGCCCGGTTCGGCGCGCAGGTGATGACCGACCCGGTCCTGCGCGAGATCATGGTCCAGGAATCGCTGAGCGCGCCCTCCCTGCGCCGGATCCGTGCGGGGTTCGACCGGTGCCTCCCGGCGTTGCCGCCCGAAGTGCGCGCCGAACGCACGGACATGGCACGCCAGTTGATGGTGCACATGTGCGCCGAGCGGGAGCGCGCGCTTGCCCAGGACACCCCCACTCCGCGGTCGAGCTGGCACGACGCCGCGACAGGGCTGATCGACGCGCTCGTGGGGCTGTGGCTGGCCCCCGTCTCACGTCCGTGAGCGGGGGCGCGCGCCGATGTTCTTCGAGGGCGGACAGCGGACCGTCCCGGGCGCCTGTGGCGTCGGCGACGGACGCCGCACGCGCCCCGGCCCCCTCAAGAGGCCCTGTCCAGCTCGGCGTTCAACCGGCTCACGATCTTGTCGACCGGGGAGTCCTCGTCGCTGCACAGTCCGCGTACACCGTCGAGGATCACCAGCCGCCCGTCGAGGAGCTCTGCCGCCGGGGATTCCCACCGTGGGTCCCCGTCGCTCATGAACAGCACCACGTCGTCCCACGGGACATGGCGGGTACGCCACAGTCCGTGACTGCGGACCCCCGAGGACGTCACACGCAGACGCCGGGCCAGCACTCGCCATGTCAGCACCACCCATGTGGCGCCGAACACCCAGTACAGGACGTGGAGGAAGGGCGGCCGCCACTCCACGAGGGCGCCGCCCCCGAGAGCCACACCCACCTGCACCAGAAGCACATGCAGCCCCCATGTCCACCAGATCCGTATGCTGTACCGCACGCCCCCTCCAGCGCCACGCGACCCAGTTCCGGCCTCGGGCCCCTGCCCACCGCGGAGTTCCGCGAACAGGCCCTGGCACCAGCCGCTCCCGCGGCGAGTCCTCCCCGATCCGGCCGGACCCAAACGAAAGACCCTAGGCGCGGGCGGCTTCCACGGCCGTGACCGCTCCCAAAGTGACCAGCGCGCCGCCGGCCGTGCCCTCGAGTATCCGCGTCACGCGGGGGCGCCGCAGCCACGCCATGAGACGGTCCGCACCGATGGCGACGAGCAGCAGCCAGGAAGCGGCGATCACAGCGTCGATGACACCGAACAGCAGCGTGGTCGCGAGGACCGAGTGCCCTTCGGGCAGGAACTGCGGGGCCACCGCCACGAAGAAGATCCCCACCTTCGGGTTGAGCAGACAGCTCACCACCCCCTGACGCAGCGCCCGCACGGCAGTCACCTTGTCCGGCCCGGCCGGCGGGGAGGGCTCGTCTGCGGCACCCGCGCGCAGCGTCCGGAGCGCCTGGAGGCCCAGGACCGTCAAGTACGCCGCACCGGCCAGACGTACGGTCATGAACGCCGCGTCCCACCGCTGAAGCGCCGCGGCGAGCCCGACGGCCGCGGCCATCGCCCACACGAGCGATCCCGCCGCCGCGCCGATCGCGGTCGCCGCCCCGGCACGACGACCGCCCCGCAGGCAGTTGCGCAGCACCAGCAGCAGATCGGGACCCGGCACAACGGTCACCACCAGCGCGAACAGAGCGAACCCCAGCACGGCACCGGTCACGCCAGGTCCAGCAGTTGCTCGTAGAAGCCGCCGAATCCGCGGCGTTCGTCGACGAGGTGGAGTTCCAGGATCCAGTGGCAGACCCGGCCCGCACGGTCGGTACGGCGCAGTGGGGTGTCGTTGTCCGGGGTGATGTACGAGTCGGCCTTCGCTCCGTCGTTGGTCTCGTGGGGGAACTCCCCGACGAGATGACCGGCGTGCCAGATGCCGATGCTCCAGCCCGCTTCGGCGGCCAGACGCTCGACTTCGGCGTGCAGCCGCCTGCCGGTGATGTGCGGATCGGCCGCGAACGCGGCCCGCCCGGCATCGAAGATGCGCGGCAGGTCGTGCAGGAGCCGGTGCTTGTCCGGGTCGCCGCCGAAGACATAGGTACGGCCGAAGTCCGCCTCGTACTCCTCGAAGATCGGGCCGAAGTCGGCGAAGGCGATGTCGTCCTCACCGATGACGCGGTCCGGCGGGTTCTCCCGGTACGGAAGCAGGGTGTTGGGCCCGGAACGGATGATCCGCTTGTGCCAGTGCTTGGTCGTGCCGAACATGTCGTTCGCCAGATCCCGGACGCGGTCGCTCACCTCCCGCTCCCCGGAACCGGGCGCCACCAGCCCTCGCGCCTCCACCTCCGCGAACAGCGCGATCGCCTTCTCCTGCGCCGCCACCAGCCCCGCCACGCGCCGGGCCTCCTCGGGCCCCGCTGCCTCACGTGTCATACCAAAACCCCCACTGCCCCTGTGCGCCGGTCGACGGCAATGTGTTGCCCGGAGGCCTGCGGGCACCTCCGTCTCACCGCTCGACGGCCGGAGCACCCCTCGCCCCTGACTGTGCCCGCGAGCCTAGCCGACCCATCAGGGGCGCATCCGCACACCTCAAGACGCGTCCAGGCACGCAGATGAGAAGGAGGAACCACGAACCGGCGCCGGCTCTGGCGTCCCAGCAACGCCTCGGCGCGCGCCGGAGCCGAACGGGCGAGGAAATCCGCCGCGCCGCGCTCCGCGGGCTCCGCGACGACCGGCCCCCGCACCCGCACCTGCCGACCGAGAGTGGGCCAGTAGAAGGTCGACGCCGCGCTGGGCCGTCCGGCCAACTGGATCGCCCTCCCCCGTCGCCGCCGGTGCCGGTGCCGGTGCCGGTGGCGGTGCCGGTGGCGGACAGGCGTCGCGTCCGCACGGCCCTCTTCTGTGGCGGGAGCCGGACGGACGATGTCCAGTGGAACGAGTGGAGCGATCCACGGGTGCGGGTGATCCCCACGGTTCTGCGGGTACGCGCCCGGAGCGGAAGCGTGCGGTCCCTGGCTGGGCCGGTCCCGGATGCGAGGAGAAGAGGCGTCATGCCGCGTGGTCCGGATCCCGGCGGGAGCGTCCGCACAAAGGCCGCTCGACGATGACCAAGGAACAGCTCGCCAAGGCCCTGGGCCACTGACCTCGACAGGAGCCGTCATGACAACGCGTGACGAAGCGGATGGGCGGGACCCCGCGACGAAGCATCCCCGGCCGGAGTTCCCCCAGCAGGACCAGGAGTATCCGGGGTGGTCGGGCCCGATGGACCCGCCGCCCGACCACGGGGAGGATTCGTACCGCGGCCACGGTCTGCTGGAGGACCGCAAGGCGGTGGTGACGGGCGGGGACTCCGGTATCGGCAGGGCGGTGGCGCTGGCCTACGCCCGCGAGGGCGCCGATGTGCTGTTCACCCATCTGCCCGAGGAGCGGGACGAGGCGCACGAGACCGCGCGCCTGGTGAAGGAGGCCGGGCGCAAGGCGGTCGCCGTCGAGTGCGACATCCGTGAGGAACGGCAGTGCCGGGCGCTCGTCGAACGAGCGGTCGCCGAGTTCGGGCGGATCGACATCCTGGTCAACAACGCCGCCTATCAGATGTCGCAGCCGGACGGAATCGGCGCCATCTCGACGGAGCAGTTCGACCGGGTGGTGCGCACGAATCTGTACGGCATGTTCTGGCTGTGCAAGATGGCGCTGCCGCATATGCCGAAGGGCGGATGCGTGATCAACTCCACCTCGGTGCAGGCGTACAAGCCCAGTCCGCATCTGCTCGACTACGCGATGACGAAGGGCGCGATCGTCACCTTCACCCAGGGCCTGGCGCAGATGGTGGCGAAGGACGGCATCCGGGTCAACGCCGTTGCCCCGGGACCCGTGTGGACCCCCCTGATCCCGGCGACGATGCCCGACACCGCCGAGTTCGGCAAGCAGTCGCCACTGGGGCGCCCCGCGCAACCGGCCGAGATGGCCCCCGCCTATGTCTTCCTCGCCTCCCCCCAGGCGAGCTACATCACGGCGGAGATCGTCAACGCGACCGGCGGCGTACCGCTCCCCTGAGAACACGGCGGGCCCGTGCCCGCGTTCCTCCGTCACGGTTGTCGTCGCGTCGCGGGATCACCTCGCCCGGCCAAGGATGGTGAGAGGCCGCCGCCGGCGGGCGAGGCGCTCACAGCGGTACGTGAGCGGTGCCTCGCCACGAGTTTCGCCGGGGTCTCAGCGGTCACCCGTTTCGGAAGCGAACGGACGGGCGGAAAGCAGAACGTGACACGGAGAGGACATGAGATGAACGAGGCAGACATGGAACGCGCTCAGGCCGCCGAGATGCCGGAGGACGACGTCGTGGCGATTCTGCTGCGGCAGCACGCGCGCATCCGGGACCTGTTCGCGGAGGTGAAGAACGCACAGGGCGAGGTCAAGCAGCAGGCGTTCGACGAACTGCGCGCCCTTCTGGCGGTGCATGAGACGGCCGAGGAGATGATTGTCCGCCCCGTCGCGAAGGAGACGGCGGGCAAGGCGGAGGCCGACGCGCGCAACCAGGAGGAGAAGGAAGCGAACAAGGTGCTCGCCCAGCTGGAGAAGATGGACGTCACCGACGCGCAGTTCGACGCCCGGCTGGCGGAGTTCGAGCGGGCCGTCATCGAGCACGCCACCCATGAGGAGCGGGAGGAGTTCCCCGCAGTGCGCGGCGGGCGGAGCGAGGACCAGCTCCGGGACATGGGCAGGCGGCTCCTGGCGGCCGAGAAGATCGCCCCCACCCGCCCGCATCCGGCGGCCGCGGGCTCGCCGATGGCGCAGTGGACCGTGGGCCCCTTCGCCTCCCTGGTCGACCGTACCCGGGACGCGATCACCCACAGCGGGACGTCGAGCCGCTGACACGGCGCGCCCGCCGGCCCCCGGCCCGCCGGGGTAGCCGGCCCTCCCCACGGTCGTACGGACTCACCGGCTCGCGGCCGGGCCCGCAGAAAAGGCCCCGGCCGCGAGCCGGACGTGCGTGCGTGCGAGCAGCAGCCGGCCCCGCGCGGGGCTGACCACAGGGATCCACCTCACGGCCGATGCTCACGACCGGCCCCTGATCCTCCTTCGCTCCGCGTTCTCGCCGCCGGCCGCCCCAGGGCGCGCCCGCCTTCGACCGCCACTGCCACTGCCACTGCCACCGTCACTGCCGCTGCCACTGCCACTGCCACTGCCACTGCCACTGCCACTGCCAATGCCACTGCCAATGCCACTGCCACGGCGGTGGCGATCAGGAGAGCCCGCCGACCGGGGAAATGGCGGCACGAGGCATGAGGCGATGGCCACCGAACGCAGCGATGGTGCATATGTGCGGATCCCAGGGGCACGCGCTCTTCAGCCGCGTAATGGCAGCCAGTCGTATTCCGGCAATCAGAATTCTCGCGACGTGGAACGGAATGGATCATGGCAACGACGGAGAGCGAGGGCGGTAAGGACACCGCCGAGAACGGGGCGGAGAGAATCACCGCGCCGGCGGCAATGCGACAGGCCGCCGGACAGCTCGCGGAGATGCTTCACCACACACCCGAATCCGTATCGGCGCTCAAGGCCACGGACAACGGCTGGTCGGCCGACGTGGAGGTGGTCGAACTCGAAAGGATTCCCGCCACCACGAGCGTGATGGCCTCCTACCGTGTGCAGCTCGATGAGCAGGGGCGACTCGTCGGATACGAAAGGACCCGCCGCTATACGAAGGGGCAGGTCGACCGTTGACGGCATGCGGCCGATCACGGCGCCCTGACCGGCCCGAGGGCCGGACCACCCCCATGGGAAAGGAAGATTCACTGTGAGTGTCGTTCAGCAATCCAATGCGTCCGGTGGCGTGACGAGTGGTGGGGGTGGCTCGGGCAATCTCTATGACGTCCTGGAGCTCATCCTCGACCGCGGACTCGTCATCGACGCCTTTGTACGGGTGTCTCTCGTCGGTATCGAGATACTCAAGATCGATGTGCGTGTGGTCGTCGCCAGTGTGGACACGTACCTGCGGTTCGCCGAGGCGTGCAACCGTCTCGATCTGGAGTCGGGCCGCAAGGCGCCCAGTCAACTGACCGATCTCGTCGGCGATATGACGGAGAACGGTGCCAAAGGAAAGTCCAAAGGGGCCCTGACCGGTGCCGTGGAGGCATTCGGCGAGTCCCTGCGGAAGGGCCGTGACGACCAGGAGGAGCCGGAGGAGGAAGAGCGCCCCGCGCGCAAGTCCTCCGCCAGCTCCAGCAGCCGCCGCACCGCCCGTCGCCGAGAGGAGTAGAAGCAGATGCCCACCTACATTTACGCCATCACCGCGGCCGACCATCCGCTGCGGCTGGACGGTATCCACGGAGTCGGCGACCCCGTCACCGAACTGCGAACGGTCCGTACCAAGCACCTGAGCGCCGTGGTGAGCGAGGCACCGGCCGACCTGCGGGCCAAGCGCAGGGACCTGGCGGCGCATCAGACCGTCCTGGAGAGGCTGTCGGCCGACGGATCGGCCCTGCCGATGCGGTTCGGGCTGGTGGGACCGGACGACGAGCGTGTCTCCGCCGTCCTGGAGGAACAGCGCGACGCCTACACCGAGCGGCTGAAGGAGGTCGCCGGCTGTGTCGAGTACAACCTGAAGGCGTCACGCGACGAGGAAGACCTCCTGCGGGAGATCCTCACCACCTCCGCCGAGGCCCGTGCGCTCAACGAGCGGACCCGCCAGAACCAGGGCACCCATGAGGACCGGATGGCTCTCGGCGAGCTGATCTCACGGGAGGTGCGCACCCGGCAGGACAGCGAGGCACAGGAGACGGTGGACCGGCTCGCCCCCGCCGCGGAGCGTACGGCGTTCGCCGAGCCGTCCAAGGACCACTTCCTGAACGTCTCCTTCCTGGTCAAGCGGGACAAGGCCGCCGCCTTCTCGCAGGCCGTCCACGAGGAGGCGGAGAGGCGCGGAGAGGCATACACCCTCCGTCTGAACGGCCCGTTGCCGCCGTACAGCTTCGTCTGACCACCGTCCGACTGGAGGAACCCGTCATGGGCCTCGTCACAGAGATCCTGCTGCTTCCGTTCGCCCCGGTGCGGGGCACGGCCTGGGTGCTCGATCAGGTGGTGCTCACCGCGGAGCGCGAGTACTACGACCCTGCGCCCGTGCGCGAGGAACTCGCCCAGTTGGAGAGGGATCTCCTGGGCGGTCTGATCGCGGAGGACGAGTTCGACCGCAGGGAGGACGAACTGCTGGACCGGCTGGAGTGGCTCGATGCCCATCAGCGGCGCCTGGAGTCCAGCTCCTGAGCACACGCAGAACAATGAGGTGTACAGAAAATGATGAACAACGCCAAAATAGGTGTGGCCCTCGTAGGGGGCTACGTATTGGGACGTACGAAGAAGGCGAAGCTGGCGATCGGCCTCGGGATGTTCCTGGCCGGCAAGAAGCTGAGCCTGGACCCCCAGCAGCTCGGCAAGCTCGTGGCCAACTCGCCCGTGCTCGGGTCCCTCAACGACCAGGTACGCAAGGAACTGGTGGGCGCCACGAAGTCGGCCGCCACCTCGGCGCTCACCCGGCGCATGAACGGCCTCGCCGACTCGCTGCACGAGAGGACCCTGGACCTCCAGGACCACGACGACGAAGGCGCCCGCGCCGGCCGTGGCCGGGAACAGGAAGCCGACGAGGACGAGGACGAGGGCCGGGCCGCCGAGAAGCGGGACGGCGCCGAGGACAAGACACCCGCGTCGCGCGGCAGGGCTCCGGCCAGGAAGACCGGGTCGGCCGCGGCGAAGGCATCCTCCAAGGCTCGCGGAGCCGCCTCGGGCAGTGCGCGGAAGACCGCGTCTCCCCGTGGGGGAAAGTCCGCCTCCTCCGGCGCACGGAAGACGGCTTCGGGAGCCGCGCGCAAGTCGAGTGAGCGGGGTGGCGGCAATGGCTGACTCCGCGTTCAGCAAGGTCGCGAAGAGCCCGGCCGCCGAGCAGCTCAAGGAAGAGCTGCGCGACTACCTCCAGGCGCGGGCCCAGCACGCCGTCACACACCTCGGGTACAAGCTGGGAGAGAACATGACGAAGCTCGCCGAGCCCGGACAGGGTCCGGGCGGCCTCGTCGGCGGGCTGGCGAAGGGCGGGAAGGCGCTCGGCGAGGGCAAGTCCCCCGGGCAGGCCGCTCTGAGCGTGGGCGCCTCGCATCTCAAGGACACGGTCAAGGAGAAGGTCAAGGGCCTCTTCGGCAAGGGCCGCAAGGGGGGCGGCGGAAAGTCGAAGAGCGTGACCATCAGCGAGGACATCGATGTGGGCGTCCCCGTGCGGGAGGCGTACGACCAGTGGACGCAGTTCCAGGAGTTCAGCACCTTCGCCAAGGGTGTCGTCAGCGTCGAGAAGGCGGATGACACCAGCAGCAACTGGAAGGTGAAGGTCGCCAAGTCCACCCGTAGCTGGAAGGCGAACGTCACCGAGCAGGTGCCGGACGAACGGATCGCCTGGACCACCGAGGGCGCGAAGGGCACCGTCAAGGGAGTGGTGACCTTCCACCGCATCACCGACAACCTGACCCGGGTGCTGCTGGTGCTCGAGTACTTCCCGAAGGGTCTCTTCGAGAAGACGGGCAACATCTGGCGCGCCCAGGGCCGCAGGGCCCGGCTGGACCTCAAGCTCTACCGCAAGTTCATCATGATGCGCGGTGAAGCCACCGACGGCTGGCGTGGTGAGATCCGGGACGGCGAAGTCGTCATGGACCACGAAGAGGCCGTCGAGGAGGAAGAGCGCGCGGCCGACGACGGGCCCGACGGTGAGGACGACGCCGGGATCAGGGACGACGAGGCCACCGACGAGTACGACCGCGATCCTGAGGACGCCTACGACGCGGACGAGGACGAGGACGACGAGCTCACCGACGGCGACCGGCTCGACGAACGGGACCTGCCGGACGAGGACGTCCGCGACGACGACGTCCGCGACGAGGACGGTGACTACGACGCCGACCGGGACGAGGACGCGTACGACGAGGAGGCCGAAGCCGGCGCCGATGACGAGTCCGGCCGTGGCGGCAGGTACGACGACGAGGTCGAGCCCGAGGAGGACACCGAGGACGAGGTGGCCGAGGACGAGAAGCCGGTCCGTCGTTCCCGGCGCCGTACCGCCTCCGCCCGACGCTGACATCCGGCGCACCCGGACCGCACAGACAAGGCCGATCACACGTGTCTGATTCATTCGCCGGCCGTATGGGGACCTCGCCGGGAGTATCGCAGTACGGCCAGCAGGGGTCCTCCGCCAATCTGGCCGACATCCTCGAACGCGTTCTGGACAAGGGCGTGGTCATCGCGGGCGACATCCAGATCAACCTGCTCGACATCGAACTGCTGACGATCAAGCTCCGGCTGCTGGTCGCTTCGGTCGACAAGGCCAAGGAAATGGGCATCGACTGGTGGGAGCACGACCCCTCGCTCTCCTCCCGGGCCCGCGGTCCCGCCCCCGAGGCCGCCGCGCACTCCCCCGCGACGGGCGGTGACGCGCTGGCCGCGGAGAACGAGCGGCTGCGGACCGAGCTCGCCGACCTGCGGGCGGCAGCGGGGCTGCCGCCCGCGTCCGAGCAGGGGGCGCCCGTCGCGGCCACCGAGCCGGCGGACCGAGAGGAGACGCGATGAGCACCGAAGCCCCGAGCGGCGCCGCGCTGTCGGCGCGGCGGACCGGGGAGGCGGAGCACGGTCCCGTGATGTCGTACGTGTACGCCGTCGGCCGGGCAGGCGCCGCCCTGGATTCCGCCGTCTCCCACATGACCGGCCTGGAGGGCGGGGCACTGCGGACGGTCGGCGGTGAGGGGACGTTCGGCGGCGAGGGGATGGCGGCCCTCGTCTCCGACGTTCCGTCCGCCGCCTACGACACCGAGGGCATGAAGACCCGGATGGAGGACCTCCGGCAGCTCGAGGCACTGGCCCGGTCGCACCACGCGGTGGTGGAGGCCGCTTACGCGAGCACCACGGTCCTCCCGATGCGCCTGGCGACCGTCTGCCGGGACGACGCGCGCGTGATGTCGATGCTCCACACGGGCCACCAGGAGTTCAGCGAGCTGCTTTCCAGGCTCGAAGGCCGCGTCGAACTCGGCGTCAAGGTGTACGCGGACCCCGAGGACACAGCCGTCGCGTCCCCTGACCCTGCCCCTGACCCTGACCGTCCGCCGGCCCCGGCCGGCCCCGGCCGGGCGTATCTGGAGCGCCGCCGGGCACAGCGCCGCAGCCACCAGAACGCGTACCGGGCGGCGGGGGCCCTGGCGGCACGGGTTCCTGACCTCGTGGCCGCTCTGGCCTGCGCCAGGGTGGTGCACCGGCCCCAGCAGGGCGTCCTGGCCTCCGGCACGGGTGAGAACATCGCCAACGAGGCATATCTTGTCCCGGCCGCGGAGGTGGAAGAGTTCCGCGCGGCACTGGCGGGCCTGGAACGGGACACCCCCGGCGCCCGTGTGGAGATCACCGGGCCGTGGGCACCGTACTCCTTCGCGACACCGTCCCCCCAGGACGGCCCGTCATGACGCTCGGCCACCCCCCGGCCCCGCGGAGCGGTCCGGCGGACGAGAGCCTCGTCGGCGGGCGCCAGGTCGCGCTGATCGACCTCCTGGACCGCCTGCTGAACGGTGGCGCCGTCCTTACCGGAGACCTGGTCCTGTCCATCGCCGACGTGGACCTGGTGCATATCAACCTGCGGGCGGTCATCCGCTCGGTCACGCCCGACAGCCCGGCTCCGTGGTGACCGACCACGGCACGCCGGGCGCGGGCCGGACCCGCCGTCCGCGATGAGGAAGTGAGTCGATGACCGACCAAGCCGAAGTACCCTCCGGTGAATCCGTACTGCGGGAAGCGGCGACCGCCGCGGCGCGGTCGTTCGATCTCCTGCCCGCCGGGCCCGACGAGCGGCGGCCGCCCGGCGGCGGAATTCAACGGCTCACCACCGATCCGGACACCGTCGAACGCGATCTGATCAAACTCGTCCTCACCATCGTCGAGTTGCTGCGCCAGCTCATGGAGCGCACCGCTCTGCACCGCGTCGACCAGGGGGATCTGAGTGAGGATCAGGAGGAACGCATCGGTATGACGCTCATGATTCTCCAGGACCGAATGTCCGAACTGTGCGAGCGGTACGGGCTCACCATGAGCGACCTCAATCTTGATCTGGGGCCTCTGGGTTCGTTGCTCACCCGCGAAGAGGGCTGATCGGAAAGCTCGTGTTTCACTGCCTGTTGGGCGGTAACACGCACTTTATGACTGAAGCGAAGAAGAATTCAGAGACTCCCGAGGACAAGCCCCGGCGCCAGACCAAGGCGTCGGGCTCCAAGGCCCGGCAGACCGCTTCCCGTACCGCGAATACGACGCGGCAGAGCGCGGGAACCGTATCCGGTCGAGCCGCATCGGCTTCCTCCCGGGGCGTGTCCGAGGCGAAGAATTCCGCACACGAATCGGCGGAGGCCGTGAAATCGCGCGCGGGGTCGGCGGGTGAGGCGACCAAGCGAGCGGGGCGAACCGCGATCGAAGGTGTGGAGAGTGGCCGGCAGGCGGTGGTCTCCGCCACCGGCAAGGCGGCTTCCACCGTCGCCACGACATGGGCCTTGGCGAAGCACCGCAAGGCTGTCGCCGCCGGCGCGACGGCGGGGCTCGTCGGGGTGGTGGGCATCGCCTTTACGGCGGGTCGCCGCACCGCGAGGCTCAAGGGCGGTCCGCTCACCCGGCTGACGCACGGCCATATCTGAGAGCCGACAAGCGAGTTGATTCCCCCTTTCACGCGGAGGGCCGGGTGCGGCTCGCCGGTCGGGAATTCCTCAGGGGACAGGCCTTAGCCTGCTCCACCACCCACCGCTTCGTCAGAGCGACAGCCGCGAGGCCAGGACCATGTGGCCACGGCCCGTCGATCCCGCACCAACCCGAACGCGTTCTTCCTCACCACGGTGAGGAAGAACGCGTTCCGTCATTTCATGCCGGAACGCCGTACCCAGACCGGGCATCGGCCGTGCCCAGGCTCAGGCCCGTCGAGGGCTCAGGCCCGTCGAGGGCTCAGGCGGGGGGGGGAAGGGCGCCAACACGCCACCCGCGCCGGTGAGGGATCGCTCACACGTGCCTGGAGCGCCGGGTCCTGATGAGGTAGAGGTGGTGGGTGAGGTGGCGGGCGGTACGAGATGCGAGGGACCGGAGCATGACTGCATATCGCGTACGGCCGGACGCCGTGACCGGCTCTTCCCGGGCCGAGACCGGTGGCGCCGATCCGGCCGGGGCAGGCGCGCCGCGGGTGCTGATGGTGCGCAACAGCGAGCGCAGTGGTCCCGGCCGGCTGCTGCCCTGGCTACGCGCGGAGGGCTTGACCGTGGTGGAGGCGTCCGGCACCGCCGTGCCCGCCACGGCGGCCGGCTTCGATGCCGTGGTGCTGCTGGGCGGCGGCTTTCTGCCGGACGCCGACGCGCACGCCCCCTGGCTGCCCGCCGAGCGGGATCTCGCCCGGCAGTGTGCCGCCGACGGCGTGCCCCTGCTCGGCATCTGTCTGGGGGCTCAGGTGCTCGCCGTCGCGACGGGCGGCGAGGTGACGGCCGAGCACGGCCGGCCCGAGCGGGGATCGTGCGCCATCACGTTGCGCCCCGAGGCCACGGACGACCGGTTGCTGGCCGGCATGCCGAGCGTGTTCCCGGCGATCCAGAACCACCGGGACCAGATCACCGGCCTGCCGTCCGGCGCTGTCCATCTGGCCCAGAACGAGCGGTGTCCCGTGCAGGCGTTCCGGGTGGGTGCGCGGGCCTGGGGGCTGCAATTCCACCCGGAGGCCGACGCCGGCCGTCTCGCCGGCTGGGACGAGGCGGCCCTGGCCCAGTCCGGGCTGGACCTTGAGATGCTGCGCACCCAGGCCGAGGCCGCGGAGGCAGCCTCGGCCCGTGCCGCCCGTCGTCTGACGGCCAACTTCGCCGCTGTCGTCCACACGTACACGGGCCATGTCTCGTCCGGCCGCGCCGTCATGTGACCCGTCGTCCCGCCCGACGCCCGAGCGGTGGGCTTCCGAGCGGTGGGCTTCCGAGCGGTGGGCTTCCGAGCGCGCGGCGGCCGCCGGCCGACGCGCTCCCCGCTCCCCCGCGTTTCGCCGGCCCTGCTCGCCGGGGCCCGGGTACCCGCGTGCCCGGGTCGCTCATGGGCCGGGCAGAGAATCTTCCGTTCAGGCGTTTCGGTTCGGCTTTTCGGGTCACACCCAGTCCGTAAGGAACGCATAAGTCTCACGCGTTCTAGGACCGGAAGAAGGTTGTGCGCCATGGGCATCATCGCCTGGATCATCATCGGACTGCTCGCCGGCATCATCGCCAAGGCCATCGTTCCTGGTAAGGACCCCGGCGGGATCATCATCACCATGCTGCTGGGCATCGTCGGCGGTCTCCTCGGCGGCTTCCTCGGCAAGGTGATCTTCAAGGTCGATTCCATCGACGGGTTCTTCGACCTGTCGACATGGATCGCCGCGATCATCGGTTCCGTCATCGTGCTGCTGATCTACCGGCTCGTCACGGGCCGTACCCGCGCCCACGCCTGACCGCGCCCCGTACCACTCCGTGCTCAGTCAGAAGCTTCGTCATGGCCGGCCCCGTACGAAACGGGCCGGCCATGACGCTTCACGGGGTACCGCCGACGCCTTCCCCAAGGGCTGTCCCACAGGTGTGAGAAGCGCGTCCCGGGGCACGCGAGGCGGATAGCGGGCCTACGGGCGAGCTGTCGGCCACGTGCGTTTCACCGAAGCCTTACGGAGCCGATGTCACCGGCGGGCGGGGCCCACAGGACGGACCTGCGAGGTAAGAGAGGCCGGGCACGCGATGCCCGGAATACCGAAAAGGGGCGTTGCCTGTGTTGGTGGCTGGGCGATACCGGACGAGCGAGCCGCTCGGGCGGGGCGGAATGGGCGAGGTCTGGCGTGCGCGCGATGAAGTATTGGGACGCCCCGTGGCAGTCAAACTGCTCCGGGAGCAGGTGGCCGACGCCACCGCGATCGCCCGCTTCCAACTGGAGGGGCAGACCGCGGCTCGGCTGAGCCACCCGAACGTCGTGACGATATACGACACCGGCACCGAGGCCGACCGCGGCTATCTGGTGATGGAGCTGGTCGAAGGGCGCAGCCTGGCGGAGGAACTGCGCGCGAACGGGCCGACGCCTCCCGCGCGGGCGGCCCGTATCGGGGGCCAGGTCGCCGCCGGACTGGCGGCGGCACACCACCAAGGGGTGGTCCACCGGGACGTCAAACCGGCGAATCTGCTGCTGGCGCCCGACGACACCGTCAAGATAAGCGACTTCGGGATCGCGCGCTTCGCGGATCACCCCACGACAGGGCTGACCATGAACGGCCAGGTCATCGGCACCAGCGCCTATCTGGCCCCGGAGCGGGCCCTGGGGCGTCCGGCGGGGCCGGCCGCGGACATGTACGCGTTGGGATGTGTGCTGTACGAACTCCTCACCGCGCGCCCGCCGTTCCGGGCGGACACTCCCGCGGTCATGGTCTACCGGCACGTCGAGGCGGCTCCTGAGCCCCCGAGCCACCGTACCCCTGAACTGCCAGGCGCCCTGGACGACTTCGTCCTGCGGCTGCTGACGAAGGACCCGGCCCGACGGCCCACGGCCGAGCAGGCCGCCGATTTCCTCTCGGCGGCCGAGGACTGGATACCGCTGGAGCGGACCGTACGGGAGGTGACGATCGCGTCTCACCACCCCGCCGACGGCCTCTCCAGGTCTGCCGGGCAGACCTCGGAGCTGCCGCGCGACACCACGCACACGCGGTCGGCCGGGCGACAGAATTCGCGACTCCGTCGGCCGCAGATGCTGGTCGGCGCGGCAGCCGCGGCGCTCGCCGCCGTCGTCGTGGGCGCGGCCGCCACATCGTCCGACGGCGGTCGCGAGGAGCCCTCGTCCCCTCCACCGTCCTCCTCGGCCCCGGACACGCGCCACGCGGACGGATCACCGGCGGCCGGGCCCACGACAGGATCGGCCGCGGAGGACGCGGCCACCGAGGCACCCGCGGCGGGGCCGTCCCCGACGGCGGTGTCCCGGGACGCGGTGCCGGCCGGCTCGTCCGCCTCACCGGCAGCGGAGAAGAAGGCGCCTCAGGAGGGAAAAACGACGGTGGACCCCGCCCCGTCGCCGTCGAGGACGCCTCCGCCCACCGTGAATCCGTCGCCCACGGCCAGGCCCACGCAGCCCCCCACGACGCCTCCCACGGAGCCCCCCTCCCCCACCGCGACGGCCCCCGCACCCGACCAGCCGGACCCCGAAACCACCACAGGACCGGACGCACAGGATCTTCAAGCAGGCTGAGTTGTACAGATAAAGTTGTACAGATAAAACTGTACAACTCAAGCTGCGGGTTCTAGTCTGCGACGCATGCATGAGAGCCCGCGCCTGTCGCCCTCAGCGGTGCGGGCCTCGCGAGAGGTCCGTACGGTCATCAGCCGTCTGCGGCGCCGCATCCTGAACGCCGCCGAAGCCGAGGACATCACTCTCGGGCAGGCGTCCGTCCTGACGCGCCTGTCCGGCAAGCAAGGCGTCACGGCCAGTGAGCTCGCCTCGGCCGAGGGAGTGCGCCACCAGTCGATGACGGCGACGGTCACGTCACTGACGGCCTTGGGGCTGGTGGAACGGCGGCCCGACCCCGATGACGGGCGCCGTCTGCTGATCGCGCTGACCGCGGAGGGGCACCGGCGGGTGGAGGAGGGGCGACAGGCCCGGCAAGAATGGCTGGCCGGTGAGTTGCAGGAGAAGTGCACGGAAGAGGAACGGCGGGCCGTGATCGCCGCCATGGCGGTACTGGAGCGCCTCACCCATGACTGATCAGAAAACAGAGGGGCGAGGCAGCACGGCGACGGCGGGCTTCGACCGGCGGCTGCTGCCGCCGATGCTGCTGGGGTCGGTCCTGAACCCGATCAACTCGACGATCATCGCCGTCACGCTCGTACCCATCGGCGACGCGCTGGGCGCGCCGCCTTCGCAGACGGCGTGGCTGGTCTCGGCCCTCTATCTGGCCACCGCGCTCGGGCAGCCTGTCGTGGGTCGGCTCATCGACATCTTCGGGCCGCGCAGGCTCTTCCTCGTCAGCACGAGCCTGGTCGGGGTCGCCGGTGTCGCCGGCACCCTGGCGCCTGACCTGGGGGTGCTGATCGCCTCGCGGGTCCTGCTCGGGTTCGGCACCTGCGCCGGGTACCCCGCCGCGATGGCGCTGCTGCGCAGCGAGGCCCGGCGCACCGGGCGGGACAGTCCCGGCGGGGTGCTGACCGCCCTGGCCGTCGCCAACCAGACCATCGCCGTGATCGGTCCTCTGCTGGGCGGCCTGCTGATCGGGCTGGGCGGCTGGCGCGCCACCTTCGCGCTGAATGTGCCGCTGGCCGTCGTGGCCGTGCTGCTGGGGCTGCTCCGGCTGCCCAAGGAGGCCGGTACGGATGAGTCCCCACGACGGGGGCGCCTCGCCGCCCGGCTCGACCTGCCCGGCATGGCGCTGTTCGCCGCGATGCTCGTCTCGCTGCTGCTGTTCCTGATGAACCCGCACCCGCGCGACTGGTACCTGCCGGCGATCGCCGCCGCCGCGAGCGCCGCGTTCGCGGCGTGGGAGCTACGGGCCGCCACCCCGTTCATCGACCTGCGGGTGCTGGGTGGCAACCCACCCCTGCTGGTCACCTACGGGCGGGCGCTGGTCGCCTACGTCGTCGCCTACTCCTTCCTCTACGGGTTCACGCAGTGGACGGAGGAGGGATTCGGGCTCTCGCCCTTCCACGCCGGGCTGGTGCAGATCCCCATGTTCCTGGTGGCCATCGGTGTCTCGGTCGTCTCCGGGCGGCGCGAGGGCGTGCGAGGCAAGCTGCTCGTCGGCGCGCTCGGACAGATTGTCGCCTGTGTGGTGATGCTGACGCTCACCGGGGACAGCGCCGTGTGGATGCTGGTCCTCGTCGCCCTGATCTTCGGTGTCCCGCAGGGACTGAACAACCTGGCCCTCCAGAACTCCGTCTACGTCCAGGCCGATCCCGAGCGCACCGCCTCCTCGGCCGGCCTGCTGCGCACCTTCGCCTACGTCGGCTCGATGGTCGCCTCCTCCACAGCGGCCGCCTCCTTCGGGCGGCGCGCGGACTCCGGTGGCATGCACCATCTCGCCTGGATCATGCTCGGCGCGGGCGTGCTCCACCTCCTCCTGACCGTCTTCGACCGCACGCTCGGCCGCGCGACGGGCGGGGACACGGCCACTACGCCGCAGGCGCCGTAGACCACCCGAGGGGCTCCACGCCGCGAGGCCGTCATCACCTCGGCACTCGGCTTCCGTACACCCGCCCACCCCGTCGAAAGTGGTTCGTTGCGCAACGAATAAAATCGTGGGATCAATGGTTACCACACCACCGGGGCACGACCGCCCCGGACCACGATCCCGCTACGGAAGGGGCCTGCCATGGCCTTCGAGCTCGGCATCTACCACTTCGGCGAGCTGACGCCGGACCCCACCACCCGCGTCCCGCCCAAGCCCGGAGTGCGGCTGCGTGAACTGATCGAACAGGCGCGCGCCGCCGACGACGTCGGCCTGGACGTGTTCGCGGTCGGTGAGCACCACCGCACCGACTTCGCGGTCTCCACTCCCGCCGTCGTCCTGGCGGCCATGGCGGAGAACACCCGCGACATCAAACTGTCCAGCGCGGTAACGGTTCTGAGCTCCGACGATCCCGTGCGCGTCTTCCAGCAGTTCGCCACACTGGATCTGATCTCGGGCGGCCGCGCGGAGATCATCGCGGGGCGCGGCTCGTACACCGAGTCGTTCCCGCTGTTCGGATACGACCTGCGCGACTACTCGGATCTCTTCGCGCAGAAGCTCGACCTGCTGCTGCGCCTGCGCGGGGAAAATCCGGTCACCTGGCGGGGAACGATGCGGCCGCCTCTCGACCAGGGGGACATCACCCCCCGACCCGAGCGCGAACTGCCGGTGTGGGTGGCGGTGGGCGGGACCCCCGCGTCCGTCATCCGGGCCGCCCGGCTGGGCCTGCCCCTCTCGCTGGCCATCATCGGCGGCGGCTATGCGCGGTTCGCCCCGTTCGTCGACCTGTACCGACAGGTCGCCGAAGAGTCCGGGCACGATCCGGCACGGCTGAAGGTCTCCATCAACTCGCCCGGCTTCCTCGCGGCGTCCCACCACGAGGCGGTCGAGGTGTCCCACCCGTACTTCCAGGCCGGCTGGATGGCCAACCACCATCAGCGCGGCCGCGGTGTCCCGATGCCGCGCCAGGCCTACGAAGCGCAGTCGAGCCCGGCGGGCGCGTTCTTCCTCGGCAGCCCACAGGAAGTCATCGACAAGATCATGGCGCAGTACGAGCTGTTCCGGCACGACCGCGTGATGATCCAGATGGGCTTCGGCGATGTCCCCCAGAAGGAGATGCTCAAGTCGATCGAGCTCCTGGGCAGCGAGGTGGCACCGGTCGTCCGCAAGGAGATCTCCTCCCTCGGCCGGTCCGCGACGGAGGAGACGGCATGAGCGGGCCCCTGAGAGTGGTCGCGGTCGTGGGTACGCTGCGCTCCCCGTCGAGGACAACGGCTCTGGCAGAGCTGATTCTGGCGGCGTTCGCGGCGCGGACGGAGACGGAGTCGCAGGTCGTCGAGATCCATACGCTCGGCGCCGACCTGGTGGGCGCCGCGGAGCGTGAGCAACTCGGGGAGAAGGCGGAGGCGGCGCTGCGCGCCGTGGAATCGGCGGATCTGGTCATCGCGGCCAGCCCGGTCCTCCAGGGCTCCTACAGCGGGCTGTTCAAGCACTTCTTCGATTTCATCGCACCGTACGCGCTGGCCGCGAAGCCGGTGGTCCTGGCCGCGACCGGGGGCAGCGACCGGCACGCCCTTGTCGTGGAGCACGCGTTGCGGCCCCTGTTCGCGTTCCTCCAGGCATGGACCGCACCGGCCGGCATCTATCTGAGCGCGGGCGACTTCGACGGCACCACGATCCTCAACCCCGAGGTCTACGAACGCGTCGAGATGGCCGTCTCCGACGTGGTGCCGATCGCGGTGGCGCTGGCTGCGGCCCGGCAGTCAGCGGCCGACTGACCGCCCGCCGACGTGAGGCGCGCCTCGACCGCAGTACCCCACCTCCATATAGCTCGTTGCGCAACGAACTACAGATGGTCGCCCCGTCACCGGCTGCTTCCTCCTCCGGCGGCGGGGTCTTCCTCTTTCTCCCCACCGCCGGCGGAAGGCCTCCGCGTTCAGTCCCGGCGGCTCACCACAAGGACCACGACATGCCCCGCACTCCCGTCGGACGCCGCGCCACCGAGAACCGCCCCGCCTCCGCCGCGGACCACCACACCCCGCCCATTGCCGTGCGGACGGGGCTGAGCGGAAGCAGGGCGACCTTCGTTCCCGTCGCCATCGTGGTGTCGATCGGGGCAATCTTCATCAGCGTGTATCTCGCCGCCTTCCACGCACCGGTGCCACGCGACCTGCCCGTCGCCGTGGTCGGCACGGCTGCCGACGCACAACGCGTGGAGAAGCTGCTCACAGACCGCACTCCTCACGCTTTCCGCGTCCGAGCGCTTCCTGACGCGGCCGCGGCACGCACCGCCGTCGAGCACGGGAAGGTCTTCGGGGCCTACGAACCGCGCGCGGCCGGTGGCCCTCGGATGCTCTACGGCGGGGCGCACGGCCCGTCGGTCACGGGAGTCGTCACAGATGCCTTCGATCAGGCCGCCGCCGTGGACGGGGCAGAACTGGAGACCCTCGATGTCGTCCCGGCCTCTCCACGGGACACCCGGGGGCTCGTCGTGTTCTACACGACGTTCGGCCTCGTGCTGTCCGGCTATCTGTTCGGGATCATGACGTACCAGTTGGCACCCCGCATCGCACTGCCCCAACGGCTTGCCAGCCTCGCCGCGTTCGGAGTCGCCGGCGGAATGACGGTCGCCGCCGTCGTCCGCGCCTTCGATGTACTGCCCGCGGCCTTCTTCGGCGTTGCCGGCCTGGTGGCGCTGGTCGCGCTGGCCGTCGGGGCCGCCACCATGCTGCTCGTCCGCACGCTCGGTGTCGTCGGCTCCAGCACGGCGGCGGTGCTGTTCATGACGCTCGGCAACGCCACCAGCGGTGGCAGCCTGCCGGCCTACTTCCTTCCCGGCTGGCTCCACCCGTTCTCCTCCGCCCTGCCGGTCGGCGTAGGGGTGCGGGCCGTCAACGGGCTCGCCTTCTTCGAAGGGGACGGAGTGGCCAGGGCCGTGACACTACTGAGTGCCTGGGCCCTGGCCGGTGCCACCGGCCTCTGGCTTCATCAAAGGTTCCTCGTCCGCCGGGCTGGGCGACGCTGACATGGGCCCGCCCCCGGCGATGCCGGGGGCGGGTCTCCGTGCGGGGCGACGCCGCACGCGCCGCCCCTTGCCCTCCCAGCGCCATCACGGCCGGCCGGATGGGATGGGGCGGCTGCTCCTCTGCCGCCCCTGCGCAGATGTCAGTCCTCGTCGAGGGGCTTGTCCAGGCCGATGGTCCGCCAGATCTCGTCCAGCGCGCGGAGCTGCTCGTCGCTGAGCTTGTCGAGGAACTCGCCGCGGAGATGGGTCAGGTGCACCTTGCGTGCGCGGCGGAAGGCCTTCCAGCCGTTGTCGGTCAGTACCGCGTCCAGGCCCCGCGCATCCGTCGGGCACTTCTGGCGCTCGACGTATCCCTTACGTTCGAGATCGTCGACTATCCGGGTCAGCCCGCTACGGCTGATCACCAGCGATGCCGCCACGTCCTTCATCCGCAGCCGGCCCTCGGGGGCTTCCGAGAGCGTCAGGAGGACTTCGTACGAGGACGTCGGGATGCCCTGGCTGTCCATGAGCGTCTTGTCCAGCTTGCGCAGAAGCTGGAGGTGCGTGTAGAGGAAGCCCAGCCAGACATCCCGTTCCGTCCGGTTCAGCGCGCGGGAGGGGGAGCAGGCCGCCCGACTGTGTGGGCCCTCGGTACGGTTGGCTGTCATGCTCTCTCCAACGTTCGTTGAGCAACGAATTGTAACATCCGCCCCGGAGCCCAGCCCGACGCCGACAGCTCCCGTTCCCCGGGCAGGAGGCGGCATCCGGGGAACGGGAGCTGTGAGGCGGTGGCCAGATGTTCTACGACTGCGGCTGGGGAATGATCCGCTTCTCGAAGCCGGTGACCAGACCGTACTCAAGACGCAGGGCTTCGAGGATCGAGTACGCGTGGTACTTGGTCATGACGTCGGCGCCGGCAAGGCGCTGGGCCCAGGTCTGGCCGTTGTCGGTGACCTTCTCCAGGGTCTTCCTGGTGACGTAGTTCGTCATCTCGTTGAAGTAGTTCTCCCAGAGCACCCACGCGTTGCTGAAGCCGATGCGCTTGATGAACTCCAGGTCCTCCGCCTGGTCGAGGGCCTCCTTGGCGAAGTCGACGATGTCGTTGGTGTAGGCGCGGGAGGCGATCGCGTCCTCGCGGGTGCCCCAGCGGTTGACGTGGCCGGAGACGACGGCCTCGAAGTCGTAGTCGAGGATCCAGTCGTGCGCCTCCGCCCAGCCGCGGATGTTCTCGGAGGCGTCGCAGTGCTTGAAGGCGCTCCATCCGGGGCTGATGATGTCGATCGCCGCGAGCACCTTCTGCCGCGGCGCGTAGACGAAGATGTTGCCCGGGGTGTGGTTGACGCCCCGGTAGTCGAGCTGGAACCTCACGCCGTTGACGTCGAGGGTCTCGCTGGTGGAGAAGGTGTGCGTCGGCACGGGCAAGCCCCTCTCGCCGCCCAGGTCGGGCCAGCGCTGGATCATCTCCCGGGTGTACTCGTGGGAGACGACGGTCAGGCCGTCACCGAAGACACCTGCGGCCCCGATGTGGTCGGAGTGGTAGTGGCTGTAGATCAGATGCGTGACCGGCTCGTCGGTGACCTCCTTGATGGCTCGGAGCATGTTCTCGCCGAGCAGCGGCGGAGCGTCGACGACGACCACGCCGTTCCCGGTGCGCACGAACATCGCGTCGTAGGCGCCGGAGGTGACGTAGTAGGCCCCGTCGTTCATCTCTTCGACGTGGTAGCCCTTGGCCAGACGGTCCGGCAGGAAGAGGGTTCCGTAGGCGTCGGCCGGTATGGGGCGGTAGTCGGAGAGGGTGTTGAGCGGCATTCCGGCGGCGCCGAGCTGATGGCGGTCGGTGGGGGTGCCGAACTTCTCGCGGTCGTTCACGGTCTTTCCTTCGATGAGTGGTGACGGTGGGGCGGTGCGGCTCGGGTGGTGCTGCTACCGCCCGATGCGCAGGACCGGCTTGATCACGGCGCCGCTCCGCGTGTCGGTGACGGCCTGGTTGATGTCACCGAAGTCGTAGAAGCTCACGAGCCGGTCGAACGGGAACCGCCCGGCCTTGTAGAGGTCGATGAGCTGAGGGATGAACAGCTGTGGAATGGAGTCACCCTGCGCGATCCCACGGACGCTTCGGCCGCCCAGCAGGGCGTTCATGTTCACCGGGGCCTGCGCTCCGGCGGGCGCGCCGCCGATGAGGGCGGCGGTGCCGAGCGGGGCGAGGGCATCGACGGCGAGGGTGAGCATCTGCGGTCGTCCGGTGATCTCCAGTACGTAGTCCGCACCGTTGCCGGTGATCTCGCTGATCCGGGCGGCGATGTCCTCCTCCGTGCCGTTGATGGTGTGGGTGGCACCGAACTCGGCGGCGAGCGCGAGCCGTTCCGGCACCACGTCGACGGCGATGATCGCGCCGGCGCCGGCGACAGCGGCGGCCATGACGGCGGCGAGCCCGACGGTTCCGGTGCCGATGACGACCACGGACGAGCCTGCGGGGATCTCCAGTGAGTTCAGCACCGCCCCGGCTCCGGTCTGCAATCCGCAGCCGAGCGGGCCGAGCAGTTCCAGCGGGATGCCGGTGTCCACCTTGACCACGTTGCGCTCGGTGGCCAGGGCATGGGTGGCGAAGGAGGACTGGCCGAAGAAGTGTCCGTGGATCTCCTCGTCCCTACCGTCGGCACCACCGCGGAGCGCGTTCGTGCCGTCCAGCCGGGAGCCGCCGAAGTTGATGGGGAAGGCTCGCGCGCAGTAGGCGTAGCGACCGCTCAGACAGGGGCGGCAGTGGCCACACGCCTGGTACGACATGACCACGTGATCGCCGGGGGCGACCGCGGTCACAGCACTGCCGACCGCCTCGACGGTCCCGGAGCCCTCGTGGCCGAGCACGGCGGGGAGAGGTACGGGAAGGTCCTGGTCGCGTACGTGCACGTCCGTCTGGCAGACGCCGACCGCCACGACCTTCACGAGTATCTCGTCCGGCCGGAGCCGGGTGTCGAGGGTGAGCTCTTCGAACTGGAAGGGCTGACCCTTTTCACGGACGACCGCGGCGGTGACCGCCGTGGTGCCGCGGGCACTGCCCGAGGGATGCGGTGGGAGTGAGCTCTCCTGGTCCGCCATGGTGATTCTCCAAACCGGTTGCACGCGCCGCGTCGGCCGCTTGCCGCGTCGTCGCACGAGTCGATCCATCGGCTGCCGCTGAGGGCGCCTGAAAGCGCTGACGAACGTCCGGGCGAGCGGGGCGGTTGCTGTTCCGCGGTTGCCCCGGGGGCCATATAGTTCGTTGCGCAACGAATATATGCACGCGCTTCGCGCAGGGTCAAGCGATCCGCCCGGCGGTCTCCCGCTCCACGAACACACCCCCACACCCATCGCCCACTCGGCATGTATTATTCGTTGCAGAACGAACTACACATCGACACATCAGAGCCCTGAGCAGCTATTTTGCTTCTATCTGGCCTGCTCGCCTCCGCCGCCATGCCACCTCATGATGGGCGCGGCCCACGCTGTTCATCACTCTTACGAGGAGATGCATCCCATGTCCCCCGCCACCTCCGGCACGGTTCACGTCCGGAACTACATCGACGGAAAGTGGATCCATTCCGCCACGACGTCCTCCTCCCTCGACCCCGCCACCGGAGAGGAACTGGGCACCTTCGCCGACGGCGGCGCCGGGGAGGCGCGGGCCGCCATCGACGCCGCCCGGCGCGCCTTCGAGACGGCGGACTGGTCCCGTAACCGTGATCTGCGCGCCCAGGCCCTGTTCGAGATGGCCGACCGTATGGCGGACCGGCGCGACGACCTTGTCGGCCTCCTGTCGAAGGAGAACGGCAAGGTCCTCCCCGAGGCGGCTCTCGAGGTCGACCTCACCATCTCCAAGATCCGCTACTACGGGGCGCTCGCCCTGACCGACGCCGGACGTGCGGCAGAGGTCAAGCCCGGCCTCTACTCCATGACGCTGCGTCAGGCCGCCGGCGTCGCCGGGGTGATCGCACCGTGGAACTCCCCCGTGATCCTCTCCGTGCGGTCGTTCGCACCGGCGCTGGCGGCCGGCTGCACGGTCGTGCTGAAGCTGCCGGGCCAGACCGCGCTGACGAACAACCTGCTGTACGAGATCGTCGACGCGACCGCGTCGCTGCCCAAGGGCGTGTTCAACGCCTTCACCGAATCAGGCAGCACGGGTGCCCGGCTGATCGTCGCGGATCCCGGTGTGGACGTCATCAGTTACACCGGCAGCACCGGGGTCGGGCGCGGCATCATGGCCGACGCCGCCCAGCACTTGAAGGGCATGTCGCTGGAACTCGGCGGCAAGACCCCGATGATCGTCTTCGACGATGCCGACCTGGACGTCGCCGTTCCTGTCCTGGCCAAGGCCATCACCACCTTCACCGGTCAGTTCTGCATGACCGGCAGCCGGGTACTGGCGCAGCGCGGCGTCGCCGACGAACTGCGGACGCGCCTGTCCGCCACCCTGGAGGCGGTACGGGTCGGTCCGGGTGACGACCCCGCCAGCGACATGGGTCCCCTCGTCGACCGGGCCAACGCCGAGCGGGTGGATCAGGTCGTCGCCGACGCCGCCGCCTACGCGACGATCCTGGTTCGGGGCGGCCTCGTCACCGACGGGCCGCTCGCCGCCGGGGCATTCGTCCGGCCGAGCCTGGTGGAGGTCGACGACGTGTCCCGACCGATCGTCCAGCAGGAGGTCTTCGGCCCGGTCGCCACTTTCGAGATCTTCGACGACGAGGCCGACGCCGTCGCCCGCGCGAACGCCACCGAGTTCGGCCTGGCGGCGAGCGTCTGGACCCGTGACGTCGACCGTCCGCTCCGTGTCGGCCGGGAGCTGGAGGCCGGCACCGTCTGGGCCAACACCTGGGCCGTCATCGTCGACCAGATGGAGGAGGGCGGCTTCAAACAGAGCGGGGTCGGCCGCCTCAACGGCGTACGTGCCCTGGAGGAGTTCCAGGAGATCAAACACATCGTCCACTCCGCCCCGCGCCATACCTGACCAAGATCTTCCGGCGGCCGCCCGGCCGGCCGGATCACCGGCCCGCCGGGACCACGCCCGGTGGGGCCCGCTCCCCCGCCCTCGGATCGGACCCGCCCTGGAGGAGCGGTCCTGGGTACGCCGTCTGGACAGCCGCCACGATGGACGCTCCCATCTGGCTGAACTCGGTCCCGCCGGGCACACCGTCCTCCAGGAGGCGACACTGCGGCACACCCGGTACACACAGGAGCGGTTCCTGGATCTTCTCTCCGCGGAGCAGGTCGGCGAACTGCGGCAGATCAGCGAGACCCTGCTGCGCCGGCCGCCTTCTCCGGTCGCGAACGGTGAGGCGGACGCGTCCGGGCCGCAGGGTGGACCCGGTGCGTGAACACACTGACGGATAGCGCTTGTCGTGCGGTGGCCGCAGGTCAGAGACCTGGGTTCTGAGAGCCGAGGTGTGCCGCCGCCGCGGTCAGTGCACCAGGGGGAGGAAGACCGTGTCGGTGATCTCTTCGAGGACATGGTCGGGCACGGGGGCGAAGGTCGTGAGGATTTCGTGGCGCAGCAGGTCGAAGGGGAGGGACTTGATGCGTTCGGTGAGGAGTTCCGGTTTGATCTCGCCGCGGTCGACGGCGCGGTCGAACAGTACGTCGACGCTTTCCTCGGGACCCGTCGCGAGGAGCTCACCGGGTGTGGTCCCGGTCTCCTGGTAGTAGCCGGCCAGGTGCACGCTCATGAGGGTGATGAGCTGGACACGGGTGGCGTTGATCTCCCGCATCAGGGTGAGGATGTCCTCCCGCAGGCTTCCCGTGTCGGGAATGCCGAGGCGGTACTCCGCCAGGATGTGGACGATGGCCGCCCGGACGAGTTCCTCGCGGTCGGACCAGCGGCGGTAGAGGACGGAAGGGCTGGTGCCCGCGCGCTGAACGACGGCGTCCATGGTGAACCTGGCGTAGCCGTTGTCCGTGAGTTCTTCCCAGGCCGCATCGAGGAGCGCCTTCTCCAGTGCCGCCCCGCGGCGCCGCTCGGGCATCCGAATCTCCCTTGGATAGATTTGCCTATCTTATTCTAGCGCCCTACCCTGTCAGCCGTAAGATAGGACTCTATATCTTAGGTGGCTGTTCATGAGTACTCCCAACGGGACGACCAACCCCGCGCCCACGGCGGCGGACCCCGACCGTATGGACCCCGCCGTGCGACGCATGGCCTTCACCCTGATCGTGGGCGCCCTCGCCGTCGTCTTCGACACCACCATCGTCAGCGTCGCCCTCAACGACCTGGCGAAGGAACTCGACGCCCCGCTCTCCACCATCCAGTGGGTGAGCACCGGCTATCTGCTGGCCATGTTCGTCACCATCCCGCTCGCCGGATGGGCCCAGTCCCGCCTGGGCGGCAAACGCCTGTGGATCGCGTCCATCGGCATGTTCCTGCTCGGCTCGATCCTGTGCGCGCTGGCGTGGAACGCGACCAGCCTCATCGCCTTCCGTGTCGTCGAGGGCATCGGAGGCGGAATCATGATGCCGCTCATGGTGACGCTGATCATCCAGGCCACCAAGGGCCGCAACGTCGGCAAGGTCATGGCCACCATCACCCTGCCCACCGCGCTCGGCCCGATCCTCGGCCCGGTCCTGGGCGGCGGCATCCTGGATCTGGCCGGCTGGCGCTGGCTGTTCTTCGTCAACATCCCCTTCTGCGTCGTCGGCGCCTGGCTAGCCCGGCGCAACCTGCCCGACGACCGACCCGCGCCCAACAGCCCCCGCACCCAGCTGGACGTCATCGGCCTGCTCCTGCTCTCCCCCGGCGTCGCCGCCATCATCTACGGCCTCTCCCGGGTCGAGGGCAGCGCGGGCTTCACCGGCGCCGAGGTCCTCACCCCGCTGACCTGCGGGCTCGCCCTGATCGGCGGCTTCACCGCCTGGGCACTGACCCGCACCACCAGCGCCCTGGTCAACCTGCGGCTCCTGCGCCACCGCGCGCCGGCCTCCGCTTCCGCCCTCGGCTTCCTGGCCGGCATCACCCTGTACGGGGCGATGCTGCTGCTGCCCCTGTACTTTCAGCAGGTCCGCAGCGAGGACGCGCTCGGCGCCGGACTGCTGCTCATCCCGCAGGGCGTCGGCCTGCTCCTCTCACGCACCCTGGCAGGCACGTACACCGACCGCACCGGCCCCCGCCGGGTCGCCTTCGCCGGATTCGCCGTCGTCGCCGCAGCCACTGTGCCGTTCGCCTTCGTCACCGCCGACACCAGTGAGGTCCTGCTCATGGCCGCACTGCTCGTCCGCGGCATCGGCATGGGCGCCGCCACGATCGGGCTCACCGGCGCCGCCTACGTCGGCCTGGAACAGGGGGAGATCCCCGACGCCAGCATCATCACCCGCGTCGCCCAGCAGATCGGAGGCTCGGTGGGCACCGCCGTCCTCGCCGTCATCCTCCAGCACACGACCGACGACGCCCACACCCCGGGCGCCCTGGCCGACGGCTTCGACGACACCTTCTGGTGGTCGGTGGCCTTCACCGCCGTCGCCCTCCCCCTGTGCCTGCTCCTGCCCGGCCGCCCCAAGCCAGCGGCCCCCGCCGACAAGGCCGAAGCCGAAGCTGCCGCTCAGGCCTAGTTCCTCCAGCACACCTCCGTGCCGCTGCCGACGGCACAGGCAGACCCTTCATACGCCGACGATCCCGGGCGGATCAACGCGCCTCCGATCAGCGGGAGATCACCTTCACGCTCCGGCCAGGCGGCTCGGTGGTCAGCCGTGGGTGGACCCGGTTTCGGGAGCGTCAGTTCGACCGCCGGGTGTACCGGCCCCGGCGCGCGGCGTCCCGGCGTGCCGGTCCACGACGGGTTCCAGGCCTTTGACGAGGAGGGCGAGGCCGAAGTGGAACTCCTCGTCGAGGGGGGTACGGGTGAGGGTTCGGGCGGCTGCCGTGATGGCGGGGTAGGTGGTGGGGTCGAGGCCGCGGTAGAACGCGGCGAGGGCAGGCGCGCTGTCGGGGTCGGCCGAGCCGGGACCGTGCTGCTGGGCGGCGAAGCCGATGACGTAGTGGCTCACAGCGGTGAAGGTCCGGGCCGCCAGGTCCGCGGGGAAGCCGTGGGCCAGCAGCAGTCGCAGGACGCGTTCGCGCTGCGCGAGGCCGTTGGGCCCGACGGGGACCTGGGCGATGAGCAGGGGCAGGACGTGGGGGTGGCGGCGAGCCGCAGACCGGCGAGCCACCGGGGCGCCGGCGGAACACCGGGACAGCGTCCGGCCGTCGACCAGGCGCGCCCCTGCGCCGCTTACCGCCCTGCGGCCGGGCAGCCATCAGGAGCTGGCGCGCGCGTCGCACCGGGAGGACCCGCGTTCCCCGCGGCGCTCGGTCCCGGCCGACCGAAGGCGCCGGGGCCGAGCGCACGCGGCGCGCAACCACGCCCTCCCTCGCGGACCGCCGCAGAGCGTCCTCACCCACGGTCCAAGGAGCCGGCGGCCCTCCCGGTCGGCGCGAAGGGAGGCGTTCACCCCGGGAACGCCCAGGAGTGAACGTCCGTTACCGTATTCGGCTCGGCCGGGTCGTCGTGGTGGGGTCGGATACTACGAGGAGGCGGCGGCACCAGTGTGCGACTCGTCGGTATCCGGTTCCTGCGGCGGGTCGCTGAGCTGCTCGCGCAGATAGTTCCAGACCACGGCCGTCAGCGCGGCCGCCGGTACCGCGAGCAAGCTGCCGACGATGCCGGCCAGACTGCCGCCCAACGTCACCGCCAGCAGGACCACCGCCGCATGGAGTCCGAGCCCACGGCTCTGGATCATGGGCTGGAACACATTGCCTTCGAGTTGCTGCACCACGACGATGATCGCCAGCACGATCAGTGCGTCTGTCAGACCGTTCGACACCAACGCGATGAGCACCGCGACCAGACCGGCGAACAGCGCACCCACGATCGGCACGAACGCGGATACGAAGGTGAGCACCGCCAGCGGGAGCACCAGTGGAACCCCTACGAGCCACAGTCCGAGGCCGATGAAGACGGCGTCGAGCAGGCCCACGAATGCCTGGGACCGTACGAAAGCACCCAGGGTCTCCCAACCACGGGCGGCCACGACCGGGACATCGGTGGCGAACCGGCCGGGGAGCTGACGGGAGAGCCACGGCAAGAACCGCGGGCCGTCCTTGAGGAAGAAGAACATCAGGAACAGCGCGAGGATGGCGGTGACGACGCCGTTGAACACGGTGCCCACTCCCGTGGCGAAGGCCGAGACCACGCTGCCGACGCTGTTCTGGATACGGGCGATCGCCGCGTCGGAGGCACCTGCGATCTGGTCCTCACCGATGTTCAGTGGCGGTCCGGCAGCCCAGTCGCGCAGTTGCTGGATGCCTTTGACCACACCGTCGGTCAGCTCGCCGGACTGGGACGCGACCGGTACCGCGATCAGCGCCACGATGCCCGCGGCTACCAGGAGGAACAGCGCGGTCACCACCGACGCCGCCAGAGCGGGTCGCCACCCGTGCCGACGCAGGAAACGAGCCAGAGGCCAGGTCAGGGTGGTAAGGAAGAGCCCCACTATGAGGGGCCAGACGACCGACCACATCCGGCCCAAAACCCACAGGGACACCGCAGCCGTCGCGAGGACCAGCAGCAACTCGGCGGAGACACGCGCCGACGCCCGGAGCGCGGCGGCAGTTTTCATGGAACTCAACGCGGCAGACATGGGGATCACCCTATTGGTGCTCCGGTCACACCGGCAGCGCTGCCTATCCGTAGCAGCGTGGTGGCTGTCGTCGGCTGACTGACTGCCAGGCACGGTGACTTCGCGACGTACAGTGGCGGCCTGTCCTGGCCAATCGGCCGTTTCTGCTGTTCACCGTATGCGGCCTCGCCGGACACCGATGGTGACTCGAACGGGCTTCTTGTTGAAGATCTCGCCGGGGACAACACTTCGTACCAACCGTCGACCACGGCCGCCCGACTGCAACCGGGCACGGGCACGGGCATCGGCACCGGCACCGGCACGGGCGTGGGAGCCACCGGGGGTTCCTGGACTCTCCGAACCGGCCGACGCAGGCGCGCGAAAGCATGCAAGAGACCTCTGCGCAGTGGCTGAACGACCGGACCGCATATCGATCGTGGCCGTCCGCTGGGGGTTCAACGACCACACGGCCTTCACGCGTGCCTCCCGCACCACCTACGGCATCCCGCCCAGGGACTACCGCCACCGCGCCCTCGGCCTTTCGACGTGATCCCCGACTCCGCTGCCGCGTTAGGTACATAGACGCCCGCGAGCGGGCGGACAGGCAATATCTTCGCCACGCGTCGACGCCCACCGGGTCGCGAGCCCTTCTGCAAGCCGCTCCCCCCGTGTCTTGTCCCCAGCCAGCCACAGCGGCCACTCGTCCAGGACGGTCCTGGACGCCACGACAGCGTCCAGGACCCGGTGCCGCATCTGAACTCACGTGCCCGTCCCTCGCGTTGACCGGGGAGAGAACGAGAGCCTCCAGCTTCCCGGAACTGACCACACCGGACCAGGGCCTCACCCCTGCGCCAGCCGCTGACCCGGTTCAGAATTCCGACGTCGGCGTCAGACGACCCAGCGTCCAGGTGTTCGACCGGTCTCCGGTCTGCACATACGCGCTCGCCAACTACCTGGGGCTGCCCGTGTCCCGCGCATTGAGTGCGGAGATCGAGCGGATCACCGCCGAGGACATCTACGAGCGTCAGGTGCTCTTCGTCCGCAATCTGGGATTCTGTGAGCCCACCAGTGCCCGTCGGATCAGTTTCGAGGAGTCATTGGTTTTCGAGAGGTTCCACGAGCAGAGCTACCGTGAGTTCGGTTTCGAACTTGTCGACGTTCCCGCGGACTGCCTGGCCCGCCGTGTCGCCGCGATCAGCTCGGTGATCGGCGCGGCCGGCCGCGGATGCGTCCGTTGAGCAGGCGGGGCAATAGCCGAGCGGTCACGCGTCCCAGAGCATGCACCTCGAAGGCACCCCCGGCCAACGCCTCGGCGCCTACGCCGCCGAACCCGGCGCCCCCGACCACGACGCCATGCTCCTGCTCGACATGACCACACCGCAGACCTTCGCGCACCACATGCAAAAGGGGTCGGGCCGCCCGCCCCCGAGTCCGACCAGCTTCTCCTCGGCGTAACGACGCCCCTGTTCCCGCCGCGGCTCTTGCGGTCTTGATCAAGTCACCCCAGAACGCTCGCGCCCCGGCCGCACCAGGCTCCGATCCGAGCGAGCCGATCCACTGGTGCCCCATGACGGCACCGAGGCCGTCCGTGGCCGTTATGGTTCCCTGTGGAAACGCCGATGGTCGCACGTACAGTCGGAGCATGGCTCCCAATGAACTGATCGCGCTCCCCGAACGGCGGCGTGCCCGCAGGCTGAAGGTGGCAAATGGCTAGTATCAAAGGTCGTTTTGAATATCCTGATGACCTGACTCCTGGGAAATCAAAAGATGGTGGCCTCCATCAAAACCTCTACGACAGCCATGGACGCCTCGCAGACCATGGCACGTTCTTTCCCGACGATGAGAACGAAGCAGATTTACCAACGGACCCGCCGTCGGCATTCGTCCACGTCTACGTCACCGACGAGTACAGGTCGGTTTCGCGGTCAAAGGAGCGCGACGAACTAGTCGAGGTGATTTCCGAGCTGCTTTCTCATGCCATATACCATGCTGTCGCTACGGCTAAGCCACACGTCAAGAGATGGTGGAAAAATCAGGCACTTCCGGCCATCAAGTCTCGGTGGAACAGACCTGCCAGAACTCGTGGGACCGACAGTCAACCAGCCACTGCCGAGGCGTCGACTGTGATTGAGGCTACAGTGGTGAACTCCTCGCAAGAAGTGGTTTCTGCGCTCGACGGACATAGAGCCAGCATGAGCAGCACAGAAGCGCGGGTGCGCCTTCTGTTGGCTCTGGCGGCCAAGGCGTTCAGCGAAGAGCAGGTAAGAATAGTTTCCAGTGCCCACATCGAAGATGATGATGGTTTTGTTGAACTGGCACGCGCAGTTGCCGAACTGACACCTCAGCAAGTTGCGAACGTCGTCAAGACGCTTGAGGCGAATCCATCGTTTCTCGACGATGAGACATCGGCTGAACTCGGGAAGATTCTCGGGGGAAACGAGAGGATCAAAGAGACACTTCGTCTGACTGATCCTGGGAAGCAGCCGCGTAGCCCCGAACAGCGCTGAGGCCCTGTCCACGGACAGGGCCTCAGGTATGGGAAGTTCAGCCGACGGTGATGGCGCTGGCCGTGCGTGTCGATCACCGACACCGTGTTGGCGCCTTGGTCGGCGACGCAGGCGCGGGTGCCGGGGGGCGTGCGGCGGTCGGCGGGACCGGCCCGGGTCTCGTGATGCTGGCCTGTCGACCGAAACAGGGGGGCCGGTGTGCAGGGCCCGTCGGCGGCCGTGTCGGTCGGCTCATGTGCGGATCCAGCGCTGGTAGGCGTCCAGGTCGACGTTGCTGCCGCAGATGATGGTGGCCACATGGCGGCCGGCGAAGCGGTCAGGGTCTTCCAGGACGGCCGCGACGCCGAGGGCCGCCGAGGGTTCGACGACCAGGCCCGCGTGCTCCAGGAGCATGCGCATGCCCGTGACGATGGACGCCTCGTGGACCAGGACGGCGTCGTCGGCCACCGCGAGGAGGTCGTCCAGGACCTCGGGGATGGGGTACCGGCCTGCGACGCCGTCGGCGATGGTGTCGGCCGAGTCGGTGGTGACGACCCGGCGCTGGTGCCACGAGCGGGTCATCGCGGGTGCGCCCAGGGGCTGCACGCAGATCACCTCGACGTCCGGCGCAAGCGTCTTCAGGACGTACCCCACACCGGTGGCCATCGCGCCGCCGCCCAGGGCGACCAGGACAGCGTCGAAGCAGGACGCCCCGCTCGCCAGTTCCAGACCGATGGTCGCCGCACCCTCACAGGTCTCGATGTCGAGACTGTCCTCGACCAGCCGCACGCCCCGCCGTCGCGCGACACTCACGGCCCGCTCGCGGGCCATCTCGAAGTCACCGTCCACCAGCAGCAACTCCGCACCCAGCGCCCGGATCCGGTCGAGCTTGACCGCGGGCGCCCGGCGCGATGCCACGACCGTCACCTCGATGCCACGGCGGCGACCGGACCAGCCCAGTGCCTGGCCCAGGTTGCCGGCACTGGCACACACCGCGGCCGTACCACCCCGGCCCGCCAGCCGGCCGGCGACAAGCTCGGTACCCCGGGCCTTGAAGCTGCGCACCGGATTCGCCGTCTCCAGCTTGACACTCACCGTGCACCCCAGCTCGCGTCCCAACGCGTCACACCGGTACAGCGGAGTATCCAGAAAGATCGGATCGATATCCCCGCGGGCCGCGCGGATCCGGGCAAGATCGAGGCGCGTCGTGAACATGACCAGCAACGTACCGCACCGCGCGCGCCCTCGATCAGTTCGCCTGTGACGAGGTATGACGAGGCCGAGGCATGGGAGGAGAACCTGCCCACCCCGCCGACTGGCATGCTGCTGGGCGCCTGCGTCGTCAGCCGCGGCTCGCCGGCCCACGACTCCAGGAGGTCCTGCGCCAACGCATCTTCACGGCATCGAAGGAAGGTGACTTGGCCAAGGTCAGGAACCTGCAGAAGCTGATGCTCCGGAACCTGAGCAACCCGCTGGTCAGCGTGCGACGGGTGCCAGAGGTCAACGCCGGACGCAAGGGAGGGGACGCAAGCAGCGCCCACTCGGCATTCCCGTCATCATCGACAGGGCTCATCAGGCCCGTGTGTCGGCGGCGCTGGAACCTGACTGGGAGGCCCGGTTCGAGGCGAGGTCATACCGGCTTTCTTCCGGGCCGGGGCTGCCATGACGCGATCGAGTCGGCATCTTCGTCGCGTAAAACGCGTTTCACTGCGGCAGTTATCGCCGCAGGAGCCGACCTCGCGATCGATAGAGATACGACTTCTGAAAAGTATGCTGAGGCACCTTGCAGAGGTCTGGTAGATGCCATCCGAAGATCAACGTCCGCGGTGCGTTCGCGTCGCCAGGAGCGACCTTCGCTTTTCGGCACAGCACACGGGAGACCGCGCCTATAAGACTGGATTCGCGGGACTTGTGCTGCCGTTTGGGGGTGCCGCTGGCAGGGGCCTGGCCCGAGGGGGGGCACAGCACTCCAGGAAAATATTGAGGAGCAGCCCTGCCGAATTGATCTTTGTCACAGCAACGCCATCTGGTGGCAGTCGTCAAAAGATGGGGCTCGGCTGTCGCGCAAGAAGAATTCCCGCCCGCCACCCTCCGCATGTCGGCGGTTCCGCACTGCGAATAACGAGCGTCTTGATCCGGTCCCACACTCACAGGTAGCCATGGCCGGAACTGCAGCTGCGGTGTAAGATTCTCAGCATGGAGATTAAACGCGTATTCGATGAACTTCGGTCAAGCGATGATGTTTCGCCCGATCAGCTTTATAAACTGTGGCCCCATCTGACCCCTGTGACACCTCAGGAGCTCCTCGGGAGGTGGCGAGGTGGCATATTTGCCACAGGGCATGCTGTGAACAGTGCGCTTGAAGAAATGAATTGGTACGGCAAGGAATTCAACGGCCCGCTCGATGTCAAGCCGCTGCTATGCCGAAAAGACGACGGCGAAATCTACTCGAACACTGAACCCAGCGGGAACGGCGAAGCCTCCATGTGGTCGATGGAATTTCGCGATAAGGTCACGGCAGCTCTGGTCTATGACTACATGCCATGGGTTGACCATTTTGCAAGGGTCGACGACAGTTTTCTCATGGCCGTCATGGAAGGAAAACTGGAATCGACATTGGGAGTTGAGGCCCCATACTATTTTTGGCTTGAGCGTGAAGAGTCATAGACTCCTGCCGCTAACTGGGGCCCGGCTAACACAGGGTCCACCCCCTGGAGATCATCGGCGAGTAGAACGATGAGCCAGTCGCCAAACCTTCAGCGTTGTTCTCGCAATACCACGTACCGCTTGTGACTTGAAAGTGGCGCGCTACGAGAGCACCTTCGCCTGACGGATTCGCTGTGGAAGGTGAAGCGCCCATGAGAGCGCCACAGGCCGCCAGCGCTGAGCTAGCGGCTATGAGCCTCTTTCGCATGTACTCCCTCCGAAGCTTCAAAGAATGTGAGCAGGGAGTGAAGCCTGTCGGCTCCTCAAGCAGGTCCTCGGGGAACGCGGGGACGGCTGTCTCCCCGCTCAGGACGGACGTCAGGAAGCCGGTCAGGGTGCCTTCGAAGGTGAACCACCGGCGGCCGCGGGCTTCGTTCACGGCGATGCGCCAGGTGTCGGGGGCGTCCTGCGGGTCGGTGATCCAGAAGAGGTATTCGCCGGTTCGGTGCGCACCACTTCCACCTGGGGAGGACCGGCCGCGGAGTGCTCTACCCGTGCGGGTGGGTGCGGCGGCTTCCGCGAGGCGTTGGGCGAGGCGGGGTTGCGGGCCGGTCACGCCGGGGACCGCGAGGGCTGCCGCGGCCGCCCCGGGTGTCGAGCCTCGCCGGCCCGGCCGCGGTGCCGGACGGGTGCCCGGAACCGCGGCGTTCGCGTCTCAGCCGCCGCTCTCGGTGCTTTCACTCGTCTCGCTGATCTCGACGTGCTGGGGCTTTGCGACTTCGGCCTTGGGGACGGTGATGCTGAGCACTCCGTCCTGCATGTCGGCCTTGATCTTGTGGGTGTCCAACTCTCCGGGCAGCCGCAAACGGTACTCGAAGGCTCCGACGCGGCGGGTGCTGCGGCGCAGGACCCCCTTGCGCTCCCGCTCCTTGATCTCTCCGGTGACCACGAGTTCGGGACCGTTGGCCTCGACGTCAATGTCCTTGCTCTTCACACCGGGAAGTTCGATCTCTATGTGGAACGCGTCCTCGGACTCCGACACGTCCGCGAGAGGCGTCCACGCAACCTCGGGTGTCGCGCCCACCGTCGACTCCAGCAGGCCGCTCATCTGGTTGAGCAGTTCGTCGAACTCGACCAGCGGACTGAGAGGGGTGGGTGCCCAGACGGGCCTTTCCTGCAGACCGCCACCGCGGTGGCGCCGGACGGGCGTGGCCATGGCCATCGCCATCGCCTCCTTCTTCCTTCTCGTGATCTCATCGCCCGCCATTCGTCATGCGAGCCATGCGGACTCCTTGCGACGTATGCGTGGGGAGACGTCCGAGCCGCCCGCGGCAGCGGACGTGCCCGTGGTGCCGGGTGCGGCCGAGTGCCCCAGGTGCCGGTGCACGAAGTGGATGGCCATCGCGCCCTCACCGGCCGCCGAGGCCACCCGCTTTACCGAGCCGCTACGGACGTCCCCCACCGCGAAGACCCCGGGCAGGCTGGTCTCCAGGGTCATGCACGAGCGCCCGCGCGCGTGCCACACCTCGGGGTAGGCGCAGGCTTCCTGGGCCTCCGGGCCGGTGAGGACGAAACCGCGGGAGTCGAGGGCGATGATGCCGGCGAGCCACTCGGTGTGGGGGTCGGCGCCGGTGAAGACGAACAGGCCCCGTACCGCGAGTCGGCGGTGCCCACCCGTGCGGTTGTCGACCACGTCGAGCTCCTCCAGCACCTCCTGGCCGCTGACCTCGGTGACCTCGGTGTGCAGCATGACCTCCACCCGCGGATGGCGCTCGACCTGGTCGACCAGGTAGCGGGACATGCCGGCCTCAAGGCTGGGTCCTCGGACCAGCAGGTGCACCTTCGACGCGTACCCGGCGAGGAACAGCACCGCCTGGCCCGCCGAGTTGCCTCCGCCGACGACTCCCACCGGGTCGGTGCGGCACTGCTGGGCCTCGTAGACGGTCGCCGAGTAGTGGACGCTCGTTCCCTCCAGGCGTTCGATACCGGGCACCTGGAGCCGGCGGTAGCGGGCACCCGTGGCCAGGACGACGGCGCGGGCGGCGATCTCGCTGCCGTCGGCGAACGCCACCACGTAGTGGTCCTCGCCCTTGGGGTGGAGACCGGTCGCCTCCACCGGAATGCTGATCCTGGCGCCGAACTTGTCGGCCTGGAGCACGGCGCGTTCGGTGAGTTCGGCGCCGGAGATACCTGCGGGGAAACCGAGCAGATTCTCGATGCGGGACGACGTGGCGGCCTGGCCGCCGGTGGCCATCGCCTCCACCACGGTGGTGCTCAGGCCCTCGGAGGCGGCGTACACCGCGGCAGCGAGGCCGGCGGGTCCGGAGCCGACGATGAGGATGTCGCCGTGACGGTTTCCGGGGGGCAGTGACGGCAGGCCGATGAGCTGGGCCAGTTCCGCGTTGCTGGGGTTGCGCAACAGGGTGGTGTCCCGCCAGATGACGAGCGGTGTCTCCTCCGGGCCGACGCCGAAGCGGCGCAGCAGCTCCTCGGCCTCCTCGTCGGTCTCCAGGTCGATCCAGCGGTGCGGCAGCCGGTTGCGGATGGCGAACTCGCGCAGCCGCCGGGTGTCGGGCGAGTAGCGCGAGCCGATGATGCGGAAGCCGACGCCCTGTCCGACGAGCAGCGCGCGACGGCCCAGACAGGCGCGCAGCACGACGTCCCCGATGGCGGAGTCCTGGGCCACCAGGTGGCGCAATTGGTCCAAGGAGACGACGAGGACCTCGCCCGGCTCCCTGGCGACAGCGGTGTAGAAGGCCACCTGTCCGTGCAGCAGCCCGAGTTCGCCGATGAAGCGACCGGGGCCGTGCACGCGCAGCACGCGCTCCTCGGGAGTGCCGTAGTCCTCGACGACGGCGACGGTACCGCCGAGGACGACGAAGAACGTCTCGCAGCGCTCCCCCTCCCGGATCAGCACGTCGTTCGGAGCCGTGCTCCGGCGTTGCCCGTGCTCCGCCAGACGTGCTATCTGGTCCTCCGTAAGGCGCGGATACGCGCCGTAGATGTCCGGGGTCTCCCAGAAGACGGCCTCGTCCGCCTTCTCCGGCACCGGTTCTTCGCCCGGCAGCGACTGGTCGCCGGACATCAGACGAACGCCTCGTGTACGTAGCACCAGCGCCATTCCTCGCCGGGCTGGAACGACCGCACGATCGGATGGCCGTCGGCGGCCGCGTGCCCACGCGCGTGCTTGTTCGGCGAGGAGTCACAGCAGCCGACGTGCCCGCAGGTCAGGCAGAGCCTCAGGTGGACCCACGGGGAGCCGAGCAGCAGACACTCCTGACACCCTTCCGGGGTCAGCGGCTGGACCGGCCGGACAAGCGAGAGGTGGGGGTCTGCGTGCAGGGTCATCCGGATCACCCTTCCCGGGCCGTGATCGACTGTTCCACCCACTGGCGCAGAGCGGGGGCGGGCGCCGCCCCCGCCTGCCGGGCGACCGTCTCGCCCTGGTCGAGGACGAGCAGTGTCGGCACCGCCTGGACCTCGAAACGCTGCGACAGCCGCGGATTCTTGTCGACGTCGACCTTGACGAGTTTGATTCGGCCGGCGAGATCGGTGGCGACCTTCTCCAGCGCGGGGCTGACCATGCGGCAGGGGCCGCACCAGGTGGCCCACAGGTCGACCACGACGGGGACGTCGGCCCGCTCGGCGACCTCGGTGAAGTCGTCGTCGCCCGCGTCCACCATCCACGGTAGGGGCTGCTTGCAGTGGCCGCACTTGGGGCGGCCCTCCGCGGCCACGGGCACTCGGTTGGTGCGCCCGCAGTTCGGACAACTGACGGTCGTGGCCTGCATCGTGCTCATGCCGCCCGCGCTCCCTTCGCGTCCTCGGGCTGGTCGTAGGTGACCACCAGCTCTCCGTGTTCGGCGTCGACGCGGACCGTCGCGCCGTCCTGGACGTCGCCGCGCAGCAGGGCGCGTCCGACCAGTGTCTCGACCTCGTGGGAGATGTAGCGGCGCAGTGGCCGGGCCCCGTACACCGGGTCGTAGCCCTGGTGGGCGATCACTTCCCGGGAGGCGTCGGTGAGTTCGACGGTGATGCGGCGTTCGGCGAGCCGCTGCCGCAGTTCGTCGAACTGCAGCTCCACGATCCGCTCGATCTGCCGCTCGCCGAGCGGTTTGAACAGCACGATGTCGTCGACGCGGTTGAGGAACTCCGGGCGGAAGTGCCCGCGCAGCTCGCCCATCACCAGGGCGCGGGCGTCGGGCTTGATCTCACCTTCGGCGGTGGCGCCGTCGAGGAGGTGCTCGGAGCCGATGTTGGACGTCATGATGATCACGGTGTTGCGGAAGTCGACGGTGCGGCCCTGCGCATCGGTGATGCGGCCGTCATCGAGGATCTGCAGCAGGGTGTTGAAGACATCGGTGTGCGCCTTCTCGATCTCGTCGAACAGCACAACCGAGTACGGCTTGCGGCGTACGGCCTCGGTGAGCTGGCCGCCTTCCTCGTAGCCGACGTATCCGGGCGGTGCGCCCATGAGCCGGCTGACGGTGTGCCGCTCCTGGTACTCACTCATGTCGAGGCGGACCATGTTCTCCTCGGAGTCGAACAGAGTCCGGGCGAGGGTCTTGGCCAGCTCGGTCTTCCCGACGCCGGTGGGGCCGAGGAAGATGAACGAGCCGATGGGGCGGCGAGGGTCGCGGATGCCGGAGCGGGCGCGGATGATGGCGTCGGTGACGAGCCTGACGGCTTCGTCCTGGCCGATGACGCGCTCGCGCAGGATCTCGTCGAGGCGCAGCAGTTTCTCGCGTTCGCCCTCCTGGAGGCGGGCGACGGGGATGCCGGTCCAGGCGGCGACGATCTCGGCGATCTCCTCCTCGGTGACGACCTCGCGCAGCAACCGGTTCTGCCCTTGTCTGGCGGCCAGTTGCTCCTCCTCTGCGGCGAGTCGGCGCTCCAGGTCCTGGAGCCGGCCGTAGCGGAGTTCGGCGGCGCGGTTGAGGTCGTAGGCGCGTTCGGCCTCCTCTGCCTCGTGGCGGACCTGCTCCAGTTCCTGGCGCAGTTCCTGCACGCGGCGGATCGCCTGACGTTCGGCCTCCCACTGGGCGTGTTTGGCGTCGGCCTCGCCGCGCAGGTCGGCCAGTTCCCTGCGCAGCTCCTCCAGGCGGGTTCTGCTGGCGGGGTCGGTCTCCTTGGAGAGGGCCGCTTCCTCGATCTCCAGGCGGGTGACGCGGCGGGTGATCTCGTCGAGTTCGGCGGGCATCGAGTCGATCTCGGTACGCAGCCGGGCGCACGCCTCGTCGACGAGGTCGATGGCCTTGTCGGGCAGGAACCGGTCGGTGATGTAGCGGTGGCTGAGGGTGGCCGCGGAGACCAGCGCGGTGTCCTGGATCTTCACGCCGTGGAACACCTCCAGGCGTTCGCGCAGTCCGCGCAGGACGGAGATGGTGTCCTCCACGCTCGGCTCGTCGACCAGGACCTGCTGGAAGCGGCGTTCGAGGGCGGCGTCCTTCTCGATGTGCTTGCGGTACTCGTCGAGGGTGGTGGCGCCGATCATGTGGAGTTCGCCGCGGGCGAGCATCGGCTTGAGCATGTTGCCCGCGTCCATGGCCCCTTCGGCGGCGCCCGCTCCTACGACGGTGTGGAGTTCGTCGACGAAGAGCAGGATGCGCCCCTGGGCGGCCTTCACCTCGGACAGCACGGCCTTGAGGCGTTCCTCGAACTCGCCGCGGTACTTGGCGCCGGCGACCAGGGAGCCCATGTCGAGGGCGAACACCGTCTTGTCGCGCAGGCCCTCGGGGACGTCGCCGCGAACGATGCGCTGGGCCAGGCCCTCGACGATGGCGGTCTTGCCGACGCCGGGGTCGCCGATGAGGACGGGGTTGTTCTTGGTCTTGCGGCTGAGGATCTGGGTGACGCGGCGGATCTCCGCGTCACGGCCGATGACCGGGTCCAGCCGCCCGGACCGAGCCTCGAGGACCAGGTCGCGGCCGTACTTCTCCAGAGCCTCGTAGGCCACTTCGGGGTTGGCGGAGGTCACGCGCTGGTTGCCGCGGACCTGGGTGAGCGCGCCCAGGAACGAGTCCCTGGTGATGCCGGCCTGTTTGAGCAGTCGCCCGGCGGCGGTCGAAGAGCTCTCCTCAGCCAGGGCGAGCAGGAGGTGCTCCACGGACACGTACTCGTCCTTGAGGCGTCTGGCCTCCCGTTCGGCGGCGTCGAGCAGGCGGCCGAGGCGCTGGGTGACGAAGACCTGGCCGGGTGCCGCGCCGGGGCCGGTGACCTTCGGGCGGCGGGAGAGTTCCTCGCGCACGGCCGCCCGCAGTTCCTTCGGCTCGGTGCCGGCCTGCTGCATCAACCGCGGGATCAGACCGTCCTCCTGATCGAGAAGTGCGAGCAGCAGGTGCTCCCCGTCGACCTCGGTGTGCCCCATGCCGACGGCCGCTGTCTGGGCCTCCTGGAGGGCTTCCTGTGACTTCTGGGTGAGACGGTTCATGTCCATGGCGGTGTTTCACTCCTCGTGCTGCGGCCGCGCAGGGCGGCTTCGAGCAGGCTGATGCGGTCGAGCAGGTCGAGCACCAGGCCGATGGATGCGTAGTTGAGGCAGAGTCCGGTGCGCAGCCGCTGGATGCGGGTGAGAACCGCCGGCGCCGTGGGGTCGAAGACCAGGTGCCCCGCGGCGTCGCGTTCGGCGTCGACCAGGCCGAGGGCGACGAACCGGCGGATCAGATCGGGGTGAAGGCCCGAGCGACGGGCCACGGCGTCGAGGGAAAGCCTGGGGGCGGGCATGAGCGCGTACCGGACAGCCGTCGAGGCGGTGATGTCGGCGCCCGTTCGTACCGGACGGGCGCCCACGCCGGCCCGGCCGATGCCTGCCGCTCCCGCGGGTCGGTCGTTCATCGCGTCCTCCTGGGGTCGAACGAGGAAGTGGCGGCGAGCTCCTCGAACAGTTCGCGCTCCCGGTCACCGAGGGTGGGCGGCACCATGATGCGGAGTTCGGCGTACAGGTCGCCGTTCGCGCCGCGCGGGTTCGGCATGCCCTCGCCACGCAGCCGCAGCCGCCGGCCGCTGGACGAACCCGCGGGCACCGTGACCTTGGCCGCGCCGCCGCCGGGCGTGGGCACCGGCACGGTCGCGCCCAGGGCCGCCTCCCAGGGGGCGACCGGGACCTGGATGTGCACGTCGCGGCCGTCCAGCCGGAACCGGGGGTGGGGCTGGATACGCACCCGCAGGTACAGGTCGCCCGCGACGGCGTCGCCACTGCCCCGGCCGCCCTCGCCCGCCAGCCGGATGCGCTGCCCGTCGGTGACGCCCGGCGGCACGTCGACCTCGTACCGCCGCGGCTGCCCGGTGGGACCGGCGAGCGTGACGGTGCGACGGCCGCCTCGGTACGCCTCCTCGACGGTGAGCGGCAGCTCGGCCTCCTGGTCCGCTCCGGGGACGCCGCCTCGGGCGGCGCCGGCTCCGAACATGGAGCCGAGCAGATCCTCGATGTCGATACCCTCCGCGCCGAAGCCGTCGCCGAAGCCGGTGGCGTACCGGCCGTGAGGACCGTCCCCGCCTGCGGTCCTCCGACCGCGGAAGCCGCCGCCCGCTCCCGCCGCGACCCGTTCGTCGAAGTCCTCGGGGATCGTGCGGAAATCCTCGCCGAAGCGGTCGTAGCGGGCTCGGGTTTTGGGATCGGACAGGACGCTGTATGCCTCGTTGAGGTCCTTGAAACGCTCCTCCGCCCAGGGGTCCTTGTTGATGTCGGGGTGGTACCTGCGGGCGAGTTTGCGATATGCCTGCTGGATCTCGTCCTGGCTCGCGGTCCGTGACACGCCCAGCACCTCGTAGAAGTCCCGTGCCATGACTGGTCACTCCCGCTTCGCGACGGTCACGGCGGCGGGCCTGAGCTGCCTCTCGCCGTCCCCGTAGCCGGGGCGCAGCACCTCGACGACCGTGCCCGGTGGGGCGTCCGGGTCCTGGACGACGCCGACCACCTCGTGCCGGGCCGGGTCGAAGGCGACGCCGGTCTCCGCGTGCCGCGGGTAGCCCAGCAGTTCGAGGACGTTCACCGCCTGGTCGCGTACGGCCCCGATGCCCTCCACGATCGCGCCCGGATCGGCGCCGGCGTGGGTCAGGGCGAGTTCGAGGTTGTCGAGGACGGGCAGGAAGGCGGCCGCCGTGCGGGACCGCTCGGCCGCCCGTTCGCGCTCCAGTTCCCTGGCGTGACGCTTGCGAAGGTTGTCGAGGTCGGCGAGTGCGCGCCGCCAGCGGTCCTCCAGTTCCTGGATCGCGGTCGTGTACTCGTCCTCGGCAGCCGCGGGGCCGGCGGCGTCGGGTCCCGGTTCGTCGTGCGCCGCTTCGGGCCGGGGCGGCGGGCCCGGTTGCGGCGAATCGCCGCGAGAAGGGCGTACGGCGCCTTCTGGGACCGGTTCGACCGGATCCGACGCGGCTCGGTCGGATTCACGGGGGTGGGTGGGCATGGCGCGCCTCAGCCCTTGTCGAAATCGGCGTCGATGACATCGTCGCCACCGCCGCTCGTGGGACCACCGGTGGCGGCGTCCTGGCCGGGACCGCCATCCGCGGTGGCGGCGCCCTGATGGGCCGCCAGCCCGGCCAGCACCTGCTGGAGTTCGGAGGTCAGGGGCCGCGCGCGCTCCACGCCTGCATCTTCCTTGACCGCAGTCCGGGCGTCGGACACGAGCATCTCGGCGCGTGCCTTCTCGTGCGCGGGCGCTGCGTCGCCCAGTTCGGCGAGGCGCTTCTCGACCTGGTACGCGACGGCGTCGAGTTCGTTACGGGCGTCGACGGCCTCGCGGAGTGCCTGGTCCTGGCCCTGGTTGCGCTCGGCCTCCTGGACCATGCGTTCGACCTCACTGCGGTCCAGGTTGGAGCTCTCGCTGATGGTGATGCCCTGTTCCTTGCCGGTGTCCCGGTCGCGGGCCCTGACGTTGAGGATGCCGTTGGCGTCGATGTCGAAGGTGACCTCGATCTGTGGTTCGCCCCGCGGCGCCGGCCGGATGTCGGTGAGCTGGAACCGGCCCAGCACCCGGTTGTCGGCGGCCCGCTCGCGCTCGCCCTGGAGGACCACCACATCGACGGCCGGCTGGTTGTCCTCGGCGGTGGAGAAGGTCTCGCTGCGGCGCACCGGGATGGTGGTGTTCCGCTCGACGATCTTCGTCATCACTCCGCCACGGGTCTCCACACCCAGCGAGAGCGGGGTGACGTCCAGCAGCAGGACGTCCTTGACCTCACCCTTGAGCACCCCGGCCTGGATCGCGGCGCCCAGGGCCACGACCTCGTCGGGGTTGACGCTCATGTTGGGTTCCTTGCCGCCGGTCAGCCGGCGGACCAGGGCCTGGACAGCGGGGATGCGGGTGGAACCGCCGACGAGGATGACTTCGTCGATGTCGCTCTCGCCGACCTTGGCGTCGGCCATCGCCTGCTGCACCGGTCCCAGGCACCGCTCCACCAGGTCGCCGGTGATCTGCTCGAAAGTGGACCGCATGATCGAGTCGGTGAGGTGCGCGGGGCCCGAGGCGTCAGCGGTGATGAACGGCAGGCTGACCTGCGTCTGCGTCACCGAACTGAGCTCGGTCTTGGCCTTCTCCGCCGCCTCGAACAGTCGTTGCAGCGCCTGCGGGTCCTTGCGCAGATCGATGCCGTTCGCCTTCTGGAAGTCGTCCGCGAGATAGTCCACCAGACGCCGGTCGAAGTCGTCGCCGCCCAGATGGCTGTCACCGGCGGTGGAGCGCACCTCCACCACGCCGTCGCCGACGTCGAGGATGCTCACGTCGAAGGTGCCGCCGCCCAGGTCGAAGACGAGGACGCTCTCGTGCTCCTTCTTGTCCATGCCGTACGCGAGGGCGGCCGCCGTCGGCTCGTTGATGATCCGCAGCACCTCCAGTCCCGCTATCCGTCCGGCGTCCTTGGTGGCGGTGCGCTGAGCGTCATTGAAGTAGGCGGGCACCGTGATGACCGCCTCCGTGACCCGTTCCCCCAGCTGCTTGGAGGCGTCGTCGGCAAGTTTGCGCAGCACCTGTGCGCTGATCTCCTCAGGCGCGTAGAGCTTGTCGCGTATCTTGAAGCGGGCCGCCCCGCCATCGCCCTCGACGACGTCGTACGCCACCGCCCTGGCCTCGTCGGAGACCTCGTCGAAGTGCCGGCCGATGAACCGCTTGGCCGAGTAGATGGTGCCCTTGGGGTTGAGGATCGCCTGGCGCCGGGCCAGCTGGCCCACCAGGCGCTCCCCGGTGTCGGTGAAGGCCACTACGGACGGTGTCGTGCGGTTGCCCTCGCTGTTGGGCACGACGGACGGCTCGCCGCCCTCCCACACGGCGATCACCGAGTTGGTGGTGCCCAGGTCGATGCCCACTGCCTTGGCCATGAGGAACTCCTCCCGCTACGGCGCCTGCGTCGACTCTCCGGATCCCGTTCGTTCGGGTAGGGGTGGGAGCTCCGCCGGTTTCCTACCGGTGCGCACGGAGGGTCTCTAACACTCCCCAGGGTGGCAAACCGGGTGGCTCCACGCCTGCGCCTGGCGAGTCAGGAATGCACGGGTCTGGTAGCCCCACGAGGACGAGAGAAAGAATCCGGACATCTCGGACAAGCCGGCCCGGAGCGGGTACATGAGATACCGCTCGCCTCCCTGAAGGCTCCTCCCTGAAGGCTCAGGGAGAACGGAGTGATCCCATGGCCGGCAGTCGGGCGCACAGCCTGTAGCACCGCTGCTCCGACCGACCGGGCGACCGGGCGGGCCGGCCTTTCTACGGCGACGGCGCAGCCGAGGAGCTCGTCGGGGAGGCCCTCCGGGGACGCCGGGAGGAGGTCTTCCTCGTCAGCAAGGTGCTGCCCGGCCACGCCGACCGGAAGGGCACCGTCGCCGCCTGCGAGGGCGGCCTGCGGCGGCTCCGTGCGGAACGGCTGGACCTCTGCCTGCTGCACTGGCGGGGGCGCCTCTACCTGCTGCGCTGGCGGGGACGGTGGCCACTCGAGGAGACCCCTGCGGGATTCACCGATCTGGTGGAGGCGGAGAAGATCCGTTACTGGGGCGTGAGCAATCTGGACGTCGCCGACATGGTCGAGCTGACCAACGTTGTGCGGGCCGCCCGCGGCGCCCTGCGCGCCCCGGGTCGGGCGCACCAGGTCCGCACGCGCTGCCTGCTCTTCAGCCCGACCCCCTGAGCCGAGCCCGGTCTTGTTCCGGTCTCGGCTGGGAGCCCTCCTCATACAGGCCCGCCCCCCGAGCTGGTCGTGTCGTCCGGTCAGCAATTCTCGTTCGAGGCATTGCAACGCCGTGCAGCCTCCTGCGGACGGACGGACGTACGGCTGGCCGAGGGATGCCTGCGCACTTCATGCTGCTCTGCCAGGGGAAGAGGGGGCGCCCTTTTTCGGCCCGGGGTGTGGAGGCGCTCAGCAAGGGGCTCTGCGAATCTCGACCGGGTAACAGCCGATGGCGGCGTGGGCGGGAGCGAACGACGCCGTCCGTTCCCGGTGAGGAGGCGAGAGGCATGACCGTGATGGGTGTGTCGAAGTTCGAGAGGTTCTTCCGTGCCGCCGCAAGCCTCGACGTGGACAGGAACGATCTGAAGCGGTACGGCGACTTCGTCGACGCCAAGCTCTACGACCTCCTGGTCGTCGGCCAGGCATCGGCCAAGGCCAACGGCAGGGATACCGTCGAACCGTGGGATCTACCGATTACCAAGGGCCTCCAGGAGAGCATCCACCGGTTCCGGCGGCTCGACGAGGAGGTCGAGCTGAAGCCGATCCTGGAACAGCTCGCCGCGCACCCTCTCCTCGACAGGACACCCACGCCGGAGGCCGAAGAGCGGTACCCCGAGATCATCGGCGGTCTCAGCGTCGCCCTCGCCGAGACGTTCAAAATCGTGTATCCGGATGTCAAGAACCCGCAGACCAGTCACTGGGAGGGCGTGACCGCGGTGTTCGACCGGCTGCTGTAGCAGTCGCGCCCCGGTGCGTGTCGCCGGACTGAGCTGAGATGCCGGACGAGGACGGAAGGCAGAGACTGGGAACCTTCACCGAGGCCCGGGTCACCCCGCAGTGCGTTCGCGGCCTGACGTCCTGGCTCAGCATCCGCACCGGACCTGCATCCGCACCGGACCTGTGCAACGCCGGCGCGGAGGTCGTCGCCGAGCAGGAGGTGGTCGTCGACGGGCAGCTGGTCACCAGCCGCGGCCCGGCCGACCTGCCCGCCTTCCGCGCCGCCGTCGTGGAACAGTTCGCCCGGGCGCACCACCCCATGCCCGGCTGACCCGGCGGCCTGGCCGCAGGCGGTGGGAGCAGGCGGTGCACAGGGGCGGGTGGGCCTGCTGGGCCCGCTCTCCACCCCACGGGCCGATCAGCCGGGGCGGTCGCCTCCGTACGGCTGCCGGTCCGTAGCGTCACACAGCCGCGTCGAAGGCCGGCACGCCCACGTGGTGATCGTCATCACCACGATGAGCGCCGTCAGGATGACTGCATCGAGCCAGTCGTGGCATTCCACTCCCCGGCGGCGGTCGCAATCAGTACCGCGGGACGCCGCAGCATGCCGGCGCCGAACGGCGGACGCTGCGGCACACTGCTGGACTGGCGGACCTACGGGTCGCCTTGCGCGGGGTGCAGGCCCCCACCCTGGGCACGGTGCCAGGGAGGGGCGGCCGCCTGTCTGGCCTCGGCGGCAGTTGATCGACGGCATACGGCATACGGCATACGGTTCCGGGTCCGTACCGGTGTTCCGTGGCGGGACATGCCCGTCGAGTACGGGCCGTGGGGCCGGGTCTACGACCCGTTCCGCCGATGGCAGCGCGCGAGCCGGGCCGCGAGATAGGGCGCGGTGGCGCTGCGGCGGGCCCTCGCCACCTTGGCCGGCGGGCCCGCCGCGACCACCCGCCCGCCCGCGTCACCGCCGCCCGGCCCGAGATCGATGACCCAGTCGGCGGTGGCGATCGTGTCCAGGTCGTGCTCGACGAGGACGACCGTGTTGCCTGCGTCGACGAGCCGGTGCAGCTGTCGCAGCAACAGCGCGATGTCCGAGGGGTGCAGCCCCGTCGTCGGCTCGTCGAGCAGGTAGAGCGCGTGCCCGCGGCGGGCTCGCTGCAGTTCGGTGGCCAGTTTGATGCGTTGCGCCTCACCACCGCTGAGTTCCGTCGCGGGCTGGCCCAGCCGCAGGTACCCCAGTCCCACCTCGCGCAACGTCTCCAGACTGCGGGAGGCGGCCGGGACGGCGGACAGGAACGTGGCGGCGGCGTCGACGGACAGCGCCAGCACTTCCGCGATGTTCTTGCCGCGGTAGGTGACTTCCAGCGTTTCGGCGTTGTACCGGGCGCCCTCGCAGGTCGGGCACGGCGCGTAGGTGCCGGGCAGGAACAGCAGTTCCACCGCGACGAATCCTTCGCCCTGGCAGGTCTCGCACCGCCCTTCGGGCACGTTGAAGGAGAACCGCCCGGCCGAGTAGCCGCGCGCCCTGGCCTCGTCCGTCGCCGCGTACAGCTTGCGCACCGCGTCGAACATCCCCGTGTACGTGGCCAGGTTGGACCGGGGAGTCCGGCCGATGGGCCGTTGGTCGACCCGGACCAGCCGGTCGAACGACTCGACCCCCGACGCGTCCTGGACGTCGACCTCCAGCCGCGCCTCGTCGGGCTCCTCGGGTACAAGTCCGAGGTGGCCGCGGACGACCTCGGCGAGCACCTGCGTCACCAGCGTCGACTTTCCGGAACCGGACACGCCCGTCACCGCCGTCAGTACGCAGAGCGGTACGTCGACGGACACGTCGTGCAGATTGTGGCGGGAGACGCCGCGCAGGTGCAGCCAGCCGTGCGGTGTGCGCGGGCGGTGATCGAGCGGCTGGGCGCGCCCGAGCAGGTACTGGCTCGTGGCCGACTCCCCGACCCGCTCAAGACCGGCGACCGGGCCGCTGTACAGCACGCGTCCGCCGCCCTCGCCCGCGCCGGGGCCGATGTCGACCACCCAGTCCGCCCGCCGTACGACGTCCATGTCGTGCTCCACGACGAACAGCGAGTTGCCCGCCGCCTTGAGGCGGTCCAGCACGTCCAGCAGCGGTTCCGCGTCAGCCGGGTGCAGGCCTGCGGAAGGTTCGTCGAGGACGTAGACGACGCCGAACAGCCCCGAGCGCAGCTGGGTGGCGATCCGCAGGCGCTGCGCCTCGCCGGGCGACAGGGTCGTCGAGCGGCGCCCGAGGCTGAGATATCCGAGGCCCAGGTCGAGCAGTACGTCGATCCGCGCGACCAGATCGCAGCAGATCCGGACCGCGACCTCGGTCGTCTCCCCGGATCGGGCGGTCGACGTGGTGGCGTCGGCCTCGGACCGCCCCGCGACAGGCCGCAGCAGCGCCACGACCTCGGTGAGCGGCATCGCGTTGATCCCGGCGATGGAACGTCCGGCGAAGGTCACGGCGAGCGCCTCGGGCCGCAGTCCGCTGCCGTGACACTCGGGGCAGGGCACACTCCTGACGAACCGGAGCGCCCGTTCGCGCATCTTCTCGCTCTTGGAGTCGGCGAGGACGTGCATGACGTGCTTGCGGGCGCTCCAGAACTTGCCCTGGTAGCCGTAGTCGACGCGGTCCTCCTCCGGCTCGATGTACACGGAGGGCTGCTCGTCCGTGTACAGCAGCCAGTCCCGGTCCTTCTTCCTGAGTCTGCGCCACGGTCGGTCGATGTCGATCCCCAGGCCGCTCACGACACTGCGCAGGTTGGCGCCCTGCCAGGCGCCCGGCCAGGCGGCGATCGCCCCCTCGCGGATGCTCAGCGAGGGGTCCGGGACGAGCAGGTCCTCGGCGACGTCGTGCACGACGCCCAGCCCGTGGCACTCCGGACAGGCGCCGGCCGCGGTGTTGGGTGAGAACGACTCGGCCTCCAGCCGTGCGGCCCGGGGCGGATAGGTGCCGGCGCGGGAATACAGCATGCGCAACAGATTGGACAGCGTGGTGATGGTGCCGACCGTCGAGCGCGAGCTGGGCGTCCCGCGTCGCTGCTGCAGGGCCACGGCCGGTGGCAGTCCGGTGATTTCCCGCACGTGCGGTGCGCCGACCTGTTGCAACAGCCTTCGGGCGTACGGTGCTACGGACTCGAAGTAGCGCCGCTGGGCCTCCGCGTAGAGCGTGCCGAACGCGAGCGAGGACTTGCCCGAACCGGAGACGCCGGTGAAGGCGACCATCGCGTCCCGAGGAACGTCGACATCGATGTTCCGCAGGTTGTTCTCACAGGCGCCCCGGACATGCACGAAGGGGTCGGTCGCGTCCTTGTCCACCGTTCCTGATTACCTGATCGCGCCGGGAACCGCGCGACAGGCGCCGTCATCGGGCCCGCTCACACGAGCATCCGGAGAATCCCGGTATGAGCTGCTCCCGGGGAACATTCGACGAGCGGTGTCGGCGTCCCCTCCCACACCGGCGGCCCGATCTGGATGGACATGATCACGCAAACGTCCGACCCCGACCGGCTCCTGGGCACCATGCACGAGCCGGCGTCCAGCACCAGGCGTGGGGCGGCCTCGCCGAAGGCAGGAGCGCCTCCGCCCAGCCCACCGTAACCGCCGGTTGCGGATGCCCGATCCGAGCTGTGCGGGGCCTCCGCCCGGCAACGGCCGCTCAACGCTCACCGGGAGCCGTGCACGGTGATCACGCCACAGAGCCCAGCACCGTCCCATGGTCAGGGCTGCCGCTGTTGCGGTGCCGAGGAAGACGTAGCGCGCTTGTCGTATGGGGTGGCCACGGCCCGGTGCTGTTTCAGGGCGGTTCACCCCGCCATCGCGCACCGCGCTGAAGGAGGTGGCCGGGGCCGGCATCGAGCCGGCGCATTCGAGGACCGCGTCCGCCAGGTGCGCGGCCCGCGCCAGCACCGGGCCTTCCCCGCACTCAGCCTCGTCTTCTCCACCGAGCCGTGCAAGACGGGTGGCGCTTTGAGTTGGATCACCGTCATGTGACGCTCGATTACGACATCCCCGCGCGCCTAGCGTCTTCTCACGTCAGGGTCTCGACGACAGGGGATTCCATGGTGTGGCGCGGGGCTCGTCCCGGGACGGTGCGGCCGATGGTCGGCCGCTTCGCCGAACGCGAAGCGATCGAGCAACTACTCGACGCGGCTCGGGACGGGCTCAGCGGCGTCCTGGTACTCGTGGGCGAAGCCGGGATCGGCAAGACGCGCCTGCTGGAACACGCGGCAGCCCAAGCCACCGGTGTCGGGCTGACGCGGCTGGTCGGCGTCGAAGCCGAGCAGCTCTTGGGCTACGGCGCGCTGCACCGGCTCCTACGGCCGCACCTCAACCGCATCGACCGGCTTCCCACCAGACAACAGGACGCGTTGAACGCCGCGCTCGGCCTGGCCGACATCTCGCACTCGGACCGGTACCTCGTCGGTCTGGCGACCTTGGCGCTGCTGTCCTCCGCGGCGTCGGAGCTGCCGATGCTGTGCCTGATCGACGACGTCCACTGGCTCGACCGGGAGTCGGCCGAGACATTGGCCTTTGTCGCCCGGCGGCTCCACGCCGACTCGCTGGGCTTGATCTTCGCGGCCAGGAACGACCTCGCCGACCACAGACTGTTCGACGCCATGCCTTCCTTGCATGTCGGCGGGCTGCCCGCCGCCGACGCCCGGGAGCTGTTGTCCCTCGCCGTTGACGGGCACCTGGACACGGCGGTCGCGGACTCCATCGTGGACGGCACCGGCGGCAATCCGCTGGCGCTCATCGAACTGGCGTCGCATCTCGGTGCCGAGCAGCTGGCCGGGGTCGCACCGATGCCCGAGCCCCTGCCCGTGAGCAGGCTGCTGGAGGAGCACTTCCGGCAGTCGGTGGCCGCGCTGCCGTCGGACACCCGGATGCTGCTCCTTCTCATGGCCGCGGCACCGACCGACGACATGGCGGTGGTCTGGCACGCGGCGGGCGTGCTGGGCCTGCCGGCCAGGTCCGCGGTCGCGGCGGTCGAGGCCGGGATCCTGGACCACGGCGCCGGCCTCGGGTTCCGGCATCCGCTCATCCGATCCTCGGTCTACGCGGCGGCTTCCGGGAACGACCGGCGGCGGATCCATGCCGCCCTTGAGGCGGCCAGCGATCCGGCCCATGTTCCCGACCGGCGGGCCTGGCACCGTGCCCAGGCGGCCCTCGGCCCCGACGACGCGGCGGCCGCGGACCTGGACGCCGCTTCGGACTTGGCCCGGGCCAGGGGTGGCTACTCCGCTCAGGCGTTGTTCCTGTCCAAGGCCGCAGAGCTCACCGCCGAGCCGGCCAAACGCGCTGAGCGCTATCTCGCCGCGGCCCAGGCCCATCTGACCTCCGGCGACCGCGCCGCGGTGCACCCCTTGCTCGACCTCGCCGTACCGGCCCTCCGGCACCCCTCCGCCCGCGCCCGAGCGCTCCGGATCCGGGCCACGGCAGAGCTCTTCGACACCGGCAACGACCGCGTCCCCGCCATGATGCTCGACGCCGTGGCCGAACTCGCCGACGCGGATCCCCGCATGACCTGGGAACTGCTCTACGAGGCCATGCACGCCGCCGTCATCGCCCGGGACCCCATGCATCGCACGACCCTGGCGGACGTGGCCAAGGCCGCGGTCGCCACCCCGCACCGCCCGGACGCCCCGGCCTGGAGCCCCGACGAGCTGATCAAAGGCCTGGCTCTCCGTACGGCCTACGGCTACGAGAGCAGCGTGGCGACGATCCAGGAAGCCCTGGCGAAGCTGCGCGCCTCAGCCGAACTGCACGACGTGGCGAGCCCGTTCAGCATCATCGTGAGCCTCGCGGCGGACGACGTGTGGGACATCGAGGCATCCGTCGAGATCGTCGGCCGGCTCGCGGCCGCGGACCGCAGCCAGGGAGCGCTGTACGGCCTCAGCCTGTCCTTGTCGGCCCTGGCGTACACCGAGATCCGCAACGGACGGCTGACCGCGGCGGACGCGCTCTTCGCCGAGGCCGACGACTACGCCACCGCCATGGGACTGACGACGCAAGGAGATCTCAACAGGGCCCTGCTGTACGCGTGGATGGGCAGGGAGAGCGATGTGCGCGCCGTTGTGGCGACAATGGATGTCGTCGCCACGACATACGGACTGGGCATGCTGCGCCAGTTGGCGCTTCACGCACTCTGCATTCTCGACCTGGGTATGGGGCGCTACGACGAGGCGTTGCGTCACGCGCTGCCCGTCTACGAGGAGGACGTGCCGTCGCAGGGCAACCTCGTGCTGCCGCTTCTCGTGGAAGCCGCCGTCCGCGCAGGCGACCGGCACACGGCGGCCCTTGCGCTGAAGCGGCTCGAAGAGCGTGCGCAGCTTGCCGGAACGCCGTGGGCGCTGGGGCTCCTGGCCCGATGCCGGGCCCTGACGGACGAGACCGCCGACGCCGAGATCCGGTATCGGGAGTCGATCGACTTTCTGGCCACTGTCCCTCTCGCCGCGGAACACGCACGGTCACGCCTCTTGTTCGGCGAGTGGCTCCGTCGGCGCAAGCGCCGGTCCGAGGCCAGGACCCATCTGCGGGCCGCGTATGAGTCCTTCGGCGCCTGGGGCGCGTCACTGTTCGCCGAACGAGCCCGGATCGAGCTGCTCGCAACAGGGGAGACAGCGCGCAGACGCGTCCCGGAAACCAGATTCGATCTCACGCCCCAGGAACGACAGGTGGCCCTGCAGGCCGCTTCAGGACTGACCAACGCCGAGATCGGCTCCCGGCTGTTCATCACGACCTCGACGGTCGAGTTCCATCTGAACAAGGTGTTCCGCAAACTCGGGCTCACCTCGCGGAGGCAGATCGCCGCCGCACTCGGCCGGCCGGGATTCGACGGCGGTCCCTCAACGTCCGACTAGGTCCTGTCCGGTCGATCTTCGTGGATCAGGCCGGGGCGTCTGGTGGAGGGGGTACCTCCCGTGCCGTTCAGGCTACGGGGGAGCATCGCAAGGCGGAGGGTCGGCATTGTCGACGGCCCGGACCGTACGTGGACGAGTCCGACAACGCGGCGAGGTGCCGTACCAGGCGTTCCGGGCCCACGAAGATCGACCGGACAGGGCCTAGTTTTGTCCAGCCCATGGTGGACAGCGGGCGCTGTCGATCGAATGATCGTCGGGTGAGTACGACCAACGGCCGGCGTCTCGTCGGGCGCGACGACGAGCTGCGATCCCTGTTCGGGTACCTGAACGAGGTCGATTCCAGGGGGCGCGCGATCGGGCTGTTCGGAGAACCCGGGGTCGGCAAGAGTGCTCTGCTGGCAGAGGTCGTGGAGCACGCGCGGTCTGCCGGATTCACCGTGCTCACCGCGCGGGGCAGTCAGTCCGAGACGCGCCTCCCGTTCGCCGGCCTCCATCAGCTGCTGCGGCCCCTGCTGCCCCGCGTCGACCGTCTTCCGGCCGTGCAGCGCGACGCCCTCCTCGCCTGCTTCGCGATGAGCGATTCGATCGAGGTGCGGCCGTTCTTCACGTCCTTGGCCGTTCTGGAGCTGCTCGTCGACTCGGCGGAACACATGCCGGTCCTCGCGTGTCTCGACGACCTCCATTGGATGGACCAGCCGTCGATCGACGTGCTGGCCTTTGTCAGCCGTCGCATCGCCGGTGAGCGGGTGATCGTACTGTGCACATCGCGGCCCGAGTCGCTACCGTTCGCCGATGCCCACACGACCGAGTGGGTGGAGCTGGAAGGCATCGACGAGGCCGCGTCGGCCGCGTTGCTGGACGCGCGGGCGCCACAGCTCGTCCCGACCGTTCGCGATCGCGTACTGCGGGAAGCCCGTGGCAATCCGCTCGCCTTGATCGAGTTCGCCAGTGCGTTGGCGTCGGGTCGGTACACGTGGACCGAGTTCGACCAGGACCTGCCCATGACCACACGCCTGGAACGCACGTTCGCCCGGCATGCCGAGCACCTCGCCCCGGCCGTGCGCGCGGTTCTGACCATAGCCGCGGTCGACGACGGCGACGACCTCAACGATGTCCTCGCGGCCGCGGGGATCCTGTTCGGTTCGCCGGTCGACCTCGTCATGGCGCAGCCCGCGTTCGAGCAGGGGCTCTTGACCTTGCTCGGCGAGCGGTACCGGATCGCCCACCCGCTGGTCGGTTCTGCCCTGCGGCAGGGCATGCCGCCGGCCACACGTCTGCGGGCGCACGCGGCGCTGGCGCGCGTCCTGGCCGATCAGCCGGACCGCGCGACATGGCACCGGGCCTCCTCGGTGTCAGGACGCGATGAACACTTCGCGGCCGAGTTGGAACGGGCGGCCGAGAACGCCCAGCGCCGTGGTGCGGTCGCCTCGGCCACCGCGTGGCTTGAGCGAGCGGCCGCGCTGAGTCCGGACCCGCGGTCACAGGCCGCCCGTCTGCTCAGCGCCGCGGAACTCGGTTATCAGCTCGGCCGGTTCCGCCAGGTCGAGCAGATCAAGGCGCAGGTCACGGGGATGACGCTCCGGCACCGGGACCAGTCGAGGCTGGCCGCGCTCGAAGGCGTCTTCCACGACGGCTCCACGGGTGAGCCCGCGGAAGTACGTCACCTGGTCGGCCTGGCGCAGCACGCCATCGGCGCACAGGACGTCGACCTCGCCATGCAGTTGCTGGTCGGCGCGGCCCGGAGGGTGTGGTGGCGCGATCCCGGTGCGACGGTGCGGCACGAGATCGTCCGGGCCGCCCAGCAGGTGAGCCTGCCGGCCCACGACCCCGGGCTGCTGGCCATTTACGCCCTTGCCCAGTCCGACGAGCAGAGGCCGGTGGTCGTCGAACAGCTCGCGCGGTGGTCGGCGGACGCCGGCGGACGACCGGATCTGGCGGGCCTGCTGGGCATCGCCGCGTTCTGCACCGGCGATTTCCGCCATGCCGTCGCCTTCCTGTCCACGCCCGTCCAGGAGCTCCGCGCGCAGGGCCGCATGAGCCTGCTTGCCGAGGCGCTGGCGATTCGGGCATGGGCCGAGGTCTACCTGGGGGTCTTTGACGCGGCCCGCTCGGCCGACGAGGCCATGCGACTCGCGGACGAGACGGGTCAGTCGCTGTGGGCCGCCACCGCACGCATCGCCGTGGCGTTGATCGATGCGGTCCGCGGAGACCGGGACACTCGCCATGATCTGCTGTCGCACGCCGAGCAGGTGGCGCTGCGGACCCCGAATGCCGCGTCGTCCCTTCTGGCCGGTGTGCAACTGACCCGTGGCGTCTCCGAGTTGGGTGCGAACCGGCACGAGCAGGCGTACGGCGAGCTTCGCCGGGTGTTCGCGCCCGCCGATCCCGCGTTCCAGCGGATGCAGCAGGTTTGGACACTCAGTTACTTGGCCGACGCCGCCGTCCGCGCCAATCACCGGGCCGAGGCGAGATCAGTGTTGGCCTCCGTCGAACAGATCGCGGGTGCCTGCCCTCCCACGGGCTCGGCCATCGCCCTGGAGTACTCGAGAGCGGTGCTGGCCGACCGCGCCTCGGCCGAGTCGCTCTTCCAGGCGGCCATGGCTGGCGCGGCTCGCGAGCTGCCCTGGCATCGGGCCCGCGTCGAGCTGGCTTACGGCTCGTGGCTGCGGCGGCAGCGGCGCGTCGTCGAGTCCCGTGGACCGCTGCGGGCGGCGAGGGCCACGTTCGACGCCGTGGGTACTCGCACCTGGGCGCGGCGGGCCGACCAGGAGCTCCGTGCGACGGGCGAACGCGGATGGCAGCCGACGTCGAGCCCGCGCGAGCTGCTTTCGCCGCAGGAGACCCAGATCGCCGAGTTGGCCGCGCAGGGGTTGTCCAACCGCGAGATAGGACAGCGCCTGTTCCTGTCGCACCGGACGGTCAGCTCGCACCTGTACCGGATGTTCCCGAAACTCGGCATCGCCTCCCGCAATCAGCTGGCTGCCGCCCTGGCCGCCCACAGCGATCAGTCCTCGCCGCGGCCGTCTTCGGTCAGTTGACGCCACTGCTCGGGCGGGGGTCGTTCTCCTTCCGGACGAAGCCGGCGGGAGCGGTGTGGCCGCACGGTCCCGCCGATCGGTGGTCGACGGCTCAGACGGTGGCCCGCGCCGCCGCCTCGACGAGGTCCGCGACGGCTCCCGGGTGGGAGACCGGCACGGCGTGCGAGGCGCCCGGGACGGTCACCGTGCGCGCGTGGGCGCGCCGGGCCATGGCCCGCTCGGCGGGTTCGCCAGGCCGAGGACGGGGTAGCCCTCGCGCTCCAGCCGGGCGACGACGCCGTCCCGGCTGGAGGAGTCGGCGAAGGCGCCGTGCACCAGGACGATCGTCGGCCTGGCTGTTCTCGCGGTGGCGGCAGCCGCGGCCACCAGCGCGGGGATCACGACGCTCTTGCGCCGCAGCGGGGCTCGGCCGGACGGGAGGGGCCGGGTGTACGTCATGTCGGCTTCCTTCAGGCTCGGGGCCCCGGGGGCCGGTCACAGCGTCGGCGGTGGTCCGGTGACACGCGGACGGAAGGCCTCCGCCGAGCCCACGACGGCCGTCATGTCGAAGGCCGGCGGGGAGGTCACCGGCCTCAGCGCCGGCGGTTCAGGGGCGGCCGAGGAAGCCGAGCAGCATGGCGGTCAGCTCCTCGGGGTGTTCTTCGTAGATCCAGTGGCCGGAGTCCGGAACGGTCACCCCGGTGACGTCCGAGGCGTACCGCGCGGCCTGCTCCCCCACCGCGCCGGCGAGGCTGCCCGAGGCGCCGATGGCCAGCACCGGCATCCGCAGCGGGGTCTCCCGGAACCGCTCGTTGTCGCGGATGTCCTGCGGGAAGACGCGGAACCAGGCCAGGCTCGCAGCCAGGTGCGCGGGGTCGCGCAGGTAATGGGCGAACACCCGGATGTCTGCCGGGCTCACCGCGCCCTGGACCCCCTCGTACCCGCTGATGAAGCCGGCGGTCCAGGCGACCTCGCGGCCCTTGATCATGTTCTCCGGCAGGCCGTTGGTCAGGGCGAAGAACCCGAAGTTCCACACGCCGGGGCCCTGTTCGGTCAGCGAGGGGATCTTGTAGATGTCCAGGTCCGGGATCGGCGCCTCACTCAGGACGAGCTTGGTGACGGTGGCCGGGTACTGGGCGGCGTAGGAGTAGGCGACCATCGAGCCGATGTCGTGGCCGACGATCCGCACGTCGGCGTCCTTGCCGAGCGACGCCAGCAGCGCGTGCAGCTTTGCGGCCATCGTCTTCTTGTCGTAGCCGGAGGGCGGGGCGTCGCTCTGTCCGGCGCCGGGCAGGTCGGGGGCGATGACCGTGTAGTGCTTCGCGAGTGCGGGCATGATGTCGTGCCACTCGTACCAGGTCTGCGGGTAGCCGTGGATGAGCAGCAGCGTCGGTCCGTGGCCGCCGATGACATAGTTCAGACCGATGCCGGCGACGTGGGTCTTGTGCTCGCTGAACCCCGCGGGCATCTTCTCGCCGGCGGATGGGACGGACGCGGGGGCCGCGTGAGTTGCGTGCGTTACGGGTGTTACGGGGGTTGCCGAGGTCACGGTCGCGGTGATCGTGGTCGCGCCCACGGCGACGGCCACGGCGAGGACCACGCCGAGCAGGCGGCGGTGTCCGGACAGGGGGAATCTCATTCGGTACTCCTGGACGGGTGGTGGATGACGGAACGTCGGCGAGCAGCGACGGCGCACGGGATCAGAGCGTGTCGGTCATGCCTCCGTCGACGGCGAAGTCGGCGCCCGTGACGTTGCCCGAACACCGCCCGGCCAGGAACACGACCAGGTCGGCCACTTCGGAGGGCAGGGTGAAACGGCCGGTGACAGCATCGGCCGCGGCGGTCTCGGCGACGGTGCCCGGATCGAGACCCAGACCGGCACCCACGGTCGCGGCCACCCCGTCCGCGCCCTTCCACAGCGCGGTCTCGACCGGGCCCGGACTCACCGAATTGACACGCACGCCCTGCGGTCCCACCTGCTTGGACAGCGCCTTGCAGAAGTTGGAGAGGGCCGCCTTCGCGGCGCTGTAGTCGATGACCAGCGGGTCGGGAAGCCGGGCGTTGACGGAGGAGACGGTGACGATCCGGCCGTCGCCGGACGCGATCAGGTGCGGCAGCGCGCTGCGGGTGGCCCTGACGGCGGCCATCACGTTGACCGTGAACGTCCAGTCCCAGTCAGCGTCGGTCGTGGCCAGGAAGCCGTCAACCCGCGGCCGCACCGCGCCGACGTTGTTCACCAGGACGTCGAGCCCGCCGTACAGCCCGGCCGCCGCGGCCACGAGCGCGCCCGGACCGTCGGGGGTGGCCAGGTCGACCTCCACAACGGTCAGCTCAGCGCCCCCCTTGACCAGGTCGTCGAGTTCCTCGGTACGTTTCCTGGTCCCGGCGACGACACGGGCCCCGGCCGCCAGGAGGCCCTCGGTGACCGCCAGGCCGATACCGCGGCCGGCGCCGGTGACCACGGCCCGTTGACCGGCCAGGCCCAGGTCGAAGGCGGGAGCGGTCACCGGGAGGTCTCCAGGCTCTGCCGCCGAAGCCAGGCCAGCGCCGCGTCCGCGACCTCGCGCCAGCCGGCGTCGATCGTGAGCGAGTGCCCGCGGTCGGGGAAGCTCACGAACTCGGTGACGGCCTGCGAGTGCCGGTACTGCTTGAGCGTGGCACGGGTGACGGCCTCGGGGACGGTGTGGTCCTTACCGCCGGACATCAGCAGCATCGGACCACGCCCGGAGTTCGCGGTGTCGACCTTCGCCGGCGAGTGGGGGTTGAAGTTCGCCGCGGCGGCCTCGAACAGCGGCTTGCCGGGCGCCGGGATGGTCCACTGCCCGTACAGCGCGTCGGACTCCTCCTCGGTCAGGGCGTTGCCGAACGCGAAGCGGAACTGCTCGGCGGTCAGGGACACGGCGCGGTGCTTGTTCGCCGGGTTCCTGAACACCGGCAGCGTCGCCCGCAGCGCGGACAGCGGCAGCGGCAGGACCCCCTTGATCTGTGCCGCGTCGATCGCCACGGCGGCCGCGGCCAGGTCCTGGCCGAGCAGCTTCTGGGCGATCATGCCGCCGAAGGAGTGGCCGACGAGGACCGGCGGCGTCTCCATGCCGTGGATGATCGCCGCGTAGTGCTCGACGACGTCGTCGATGCCGTGGTCGGCGATGCTCTCCGGGTTCTGCCGCGCCTCCTCCACGGTGTCGGGATCGCCGGGCCAGCCCGGCGCGGACGGAGCGTAGCCCTCCTTGCGGAACAGGTCGACCCACGGCTGCCAGGACGTGCTGTGCAGCCACAGGCCGTGGATGAAGAGGACCGGGATCGGGCTGGTCATGACGATGGGGCCTTTCTCTGGAGCGGAATCCGCAGACGCGGGTTCGTCGATGTCGGTGCGGGCGTCAGGGGTGGATGCCGAACGGGCCGAGCAGCCCGGTGTCGATGCGGAAGGACTCGGCCAAGGCCGCCGCGTTGTCGAGGGTGAACACGTCGGCGGCGGCGAGGACCCCGGTGTACTTGGCGACGACCGGCGCGGCGGCCTGGGCCGCCACCGCGTCGAGGTACGTCTTGAAGATCGCCCACGAGTTGCCCTGCGGGCTGTACTTCTCGAAGTAGGGCGTGGGGTCCAGGTTCATCGACGCCCGCGTGGAGGCTTCGAGATCGGCCATGTAGGCACGCTGGAGGTCGCCGTCCGCGCGCACACCGAGGCGGCCGAGATGGCCGCCGACGAGGGTCCGCCACGGGTACCCCATGGCGATGTCCTGCGCCCGGAGCCAGGCCGGGATGTCCTGGGAGACCGCGAGGTTCTTGAACGGCACCCAGCCCGGGTACAGAACGTCGACGACCATCAGGGTCTTGTGTTCCGGGGCATGGATGAAGATGTTGTCCGGGCTGTGGTTGGGGCCGTGGTAGGCAAGCTCCAGGCGCTCACCGCCGACATGGAGCGTGTAGCGGTCCTCGAAGGTGACGCTCGGCGCCGGACGGTTCGGGTCGTTGTCGCGCCGCAGCAGGCGCCGGCACTCGGCATGGCCGATACGCACTACGTCCTTGCCGAAGACCGACGAGGCCCCGATGTGGTCGGCGTGCGAGTGCGAGTACACCAGGTGCGTGACCTTCGCCGGACGGCCGTTGGCCCGCGTCACCTCGGCGATCGCCCGCAGAAGGTTGTGCCCGATCGTCGGCGGCGCGTCGACCAGGACGACGCCGTCCCGGGTGCTGAGGAACATCGCCTGGTAGAAGCCGTCGGTGACCCAGTGGAGGTTTCCGCCGATCCGGCCGACGAAGTACCCCGAGTCGTTGAGCTCCGGCCCGATCGCTGCGGCCGGGACCGGTGCGAAGTCGGGAAGGCCGGGGGTGTCGCTCGCGACGGCGGTGCCCTCCAGGGCAGCGCCGACGACGGCTGCGAAGGGCAGCGCGGCCGCCGTGCGCAGCAGGGTCCGGCGGTACGCCGTGGCGGCGTTCCAGGGCATCGGTTTCATGGACTTGCCTTTCCGGATCGAAGACGCGGCGCCGAGGGGTTCAGGCGCTCGCGGCGGACCGTCCGCCGTGCCGGGCACGATCGCGGCCACCGCGGGCCACGCCGCGGTGAGGCCCATGACGGGCATCCATCGGCGTTCCACTCGGCTGCCAACAGGACAGCAGCCGACCCGGTCCGTTCGAACCGGGGTAGGACCCCTGTCCTGGTACGCCGCGGTCGCGTGGCACGGCTGGGGTCGGCCCCGGTGCGAAGCCGGTCCGAAGCCCTCCCGGAAGAGCTGATCGGCCGGGTCGCACAGCCGGGCGCGCCCCAGGGCGATCCTCGCGTCGCAGGCAGTGGACCTTCGAGGTCGGCACGGGCCTTGGGTGCTCATGACCTGGCCCCAGCTCACCTCGGGTGCGTCCGGCGGATCGTGGGCGAGGTGGCTGCCGCATTACGGCAAGCCACGAAGCCCGCCTACTCGGAGCGCTGGCGGGCCGCCGGCATCTGAGCGGTGGTCGCGCTCGTGCACACCGCGGCGGCCCGAACGCGGCCGGCTTCGGCCGGACAAGGCCGCCTGGCTGGAAGCCAGGCGCGCCGAGGAGCAGGCCGAATCGGGCGGCACGGCCTGCTCGACGGGCTCGCCGAGCATCATCTCGGCGTCCTCCTCAAGGCGTTCGAGCAGCAGAGCGGCGATCTCCACAGGCCGGTACGGCGTGCCGGACTCCGAGTGGTAAATGGGGTCGGCCTCCCCCATGTAACGCTTGACAGACTGCACCACGTAGTCGGGAGCCGTGGCCGGCGGACCGCTTCGCCTGGGAACCGACGACGACGGTGTCGCCCTGGAACATCACCACCGACGGAGTGATGTTCTCGCCTTCCCGGTTGCGGACGATGGACGGGCTGCCCGACCGGTCGGCGACCGCCACGGCGCAGTACGTCGTCCAGAGGTCGATGCCCATAACTCGCGCCACCGCTGATTCCCCCTTTACGCGTGCGGAACTGCCGACAGCCGCAATCATGCACATTCCAGGGCCAGTTGACCGCTCGTTTCGGCGAAGACCCTTCGCCGCTTCGGCACGGCCCCCGATCCGGCCAAGCCCCGTTTCCGTTACCGACGGATCGTCAGCGGGCATATCACCGAAAGCACCGTGTGCTGCCGTGCATGTCCTGGCCCAGTGACAGCGCCACGGCCAAGGCGCCGGCGACGACCCGTCCACCGCGCTCCACCACAGTCCACGACTCATCACTCGACTCATGACGCCTCACCACGACTTACCAACGGCCGGCACACTTTACGGTCATGCCCTAGCGAGGGCTCGCCGACGAGGGGTTCGCGGTGAGAAACGCGGTTCCCAGGGGGGTGAGGGTGTGCATCACTTCGTTTCCCCGGCGGACAGTGGTGATCAGGTTCGCCTCGCGCAGAACCGCGGTGTGCTGGCTCGCGGAGGGCTGGGAGAGACCGGTACGCCGGGCGAGTTCACCGGTGGTACAGCCGTCTTCGACCAGGCGCAGGACGGCGGCCCTGCTGGCCCCCAGCAGGCGGGCGAGTGGGTCCTCGTTGCCTGACGCGCGGCCGGCGGGCGCGGCGGGGTCGGTGACCCAGCCGGGTTCCAGGTTAACGGGGTAGACCAGGACCGGAGGCAGGCCGGGATCCACGAAGGTGACCGGGGTGCGCCAGCAGAACACCGAGGGCACCAGGAGCAGGCCCCGCCCGGCCAGGTGAAGGTCGCGGTCGACGGGATAGTCCGCTTCCAGTACCGGCGGCGACCAACGCAGGGTGGGCCTGAGGCTGTTGAGCAGTCCGTCCACACCATGGTTGAGCAGGGCACGCGCGCGTACGGCCCGTTCGGCGTCGACCGCGGAGTGCAGACGTTGCCAGACGGGAGTGAGGACGGCACGGTGGTAGCCGTGCAGCGCGTCCGCGAGTTCGCCCAGCGCGGTCGGGTCCGCGTCGGCCAACGAGCGGGCCCAGTGCGGTGCGTCGGGTAGGACCGCCAGATCCCGGCGTATCCGTTGCGGGCGCAAGGACAGCACCGCGTCGATACCGGCGGGCAGGCCCTGGGCCGCCTGGGGCGGAGTGAGGAAATCGGGGAAGTCCCCCACCGGGGGCGCCAGGTAGCGGATCAGCCGCCGGTGAGAAGCGGGCAAACGGCGCAGCCCTGTCCGCGCGTGGACGCGCCAGGGGCCGAACACGGCCTGGCCGGTGGTACCGGCGAGCTGAGCGGCGCTCAGCACGATCTCCCACATCACGTCCGGTCCGCCGGCCACCCGCACCCGGGCCAGATCCTGCGCCGTGAAATGCACCCTGAGCCCCACAGATCCCGCCCCCCGAACGGCCCTGTGTGCTTCCAAGCGCCGCACGCCCGTCTGACCAGCCTCTATTGGCAGAGACTAAACAACCTTGCGAGTCCAGGAAAGCGGATTCCATCATGATCTCGGCACAACGCGGGCCCCCCGCCCTGGACCGGCCCACCACATCCACACGCTCAGGACCATGTCGTCGCGCCGCCTCGTGGCGACACCAGTCAGTTCCACGAAGCGGAGGACACCATGGCAAAGCAGACGAAAACCCGTCGCATGGGCTCCATCGCGGCGGTGTGCGCCGCTGCCGCGGCCACGACCATGCTCGCCGCAGTCCCGGCGACCGCCGCCCCCGAGTGGTGGAGCGACCCGAACTCCTGCGCCAACGTCGCCACGGGGACCGAGAGAACCGTGAGCGGTCGCCAGGTCCAGATCCGCTTCGGCACGTGCGATGGCACGCAGTACGGCTGGGGGCGCATCCTCAACTACGGCTCGGCGGACTACATCCGCTTCGAGGTCTCCCTCGGCGGCGGCATCTGGGAATACGCCGACATCCGGTCCGCCGGCACCCGCAACTACACCAGCGGCTACCGGACCAGTTCCAGCTCGGCCGTTGCCTTCCGCGCCTGCTACGTGACCACGATCGTCACCACCTGCAACTCCACCAACGCCACCGCCTGGTGGTGACGCCCGGTGGGAAACCGGGCGCACGCGATCCATGGAACGCCCACAACGAGCCCGCACCGCAACCGCCGTGGGTCCCGGACGCCTGACGCACACCTTCGTACGTTCACACGGACCTCGTCATGGCCCCGTGACGTTCCCGCATCCGATCTCATCCAGGAGTTCTCGTGAGAAAAGCCCTCGCCGCCGCCCTCGCCGCCGCGGCGCTCTCGCTTGCCGTCGTGCCGGCCGCCCACGCCACCCCGGCAAGCACGATCAGCGCTGTCACCTGCCCGGGCTCTCTGAGCAGCTACACACATGTCCTGACGAGCGTGGACTGGCTGAAGGTACGCACCGGACCGTCGACGAGCAACACGGCGATCGGCCAGCTCGCCGGCGGAGCCGCCTTCTACTTCAGCTCCTCGGGTGTGCAGTCCGGAGGCCATTACTGGGTGTGCGGATACGGCTACAACGGCGGCACCAAGCTCACCGGCTGGGTCGCCGGCGAATACCTCCTCTGGCCCTGATCCGCCGGCCGAGCAAGACATGGTCCATCTGTTCCGCGCAGTCCTCGACTCCGCCCGCTTCCGGGCCGGAACACCAGAGACGGAGAACCATCTGTGAAGCCTCACGTCAGAAGCAAGTCGGTCGCGATCCGGGCCCTCGTCCTCTCCCTGGCGGCACTGCTGCCGGTGATGGCCGCGACACCGGCCCACGCCGGTTCCAAGGGGAACGAGTTGCTGCGGGGGATCGACTGGGAGAACTACCTCAACCGGGGGGACTGGATCGAGCGGTCCCTTCCCGACTTCGGCAACGAGACGGTTCGGCTGGTCATGCAGAACGACGGAAACCTGGTGCTCCACGCGGCCGACGGGCGCGTCTGCTGGGCCTCGAACACGGTGGGGCGCGGTGACCGAGCCGTGTACCAGGAGGACGGCAACTTCGTCATCTACCAGGGCAGTCAGGCGACTTGGGCCAGCAACACACCCGACAGCACGGGGTCGAGGGTCGACATCAACGCGCGGGGCAGGTTGTACGTGGGGTGGAAGGCGATCAGCGGCGAATGCCACACCTGAACGGGCGGCGAGTCACCGCCTCCGCGGTCGACCGCCTGCCACTGGGTCCTCAGGTCTTCACCTCACGTCCCAGTACCTCCGGAAGGACCGGCACGACGACAGGATCGGAGAACGCAGCACCATGATCAAAAGCCTCGGTAAGAAGTGGTCCATCGCCCTCTTGGGAGCGCTGCTGGCGCTGCCCCTGGGACTGCTCCCCGCGTCACCGGCCTACGCCGCCGCCTGCTACGACGGTGCGACCATCTGGTACGCGACGGCCGATTCCCCGAACCCGCTCCTTCCTTCGAGAACCGAGCACTACACGACTTCACCGCGCTGCGGGGACATCAACTTCAAGGTCGCCCAGACGAGCAACACCAGCTTCAACGCACTGGTGCGGGTCTGCTTCGTGCGGACCGGCGAGTGCAACGGCTGGAAGAGCTACCGCTGGGGCAACGGCTGGCTGGTGATCGCCTCGGACGTGCTCGACAACACCACCTTCCGGGTCGAGATCCAATCCACCGAGTCGATGCACGGCATCCGCGTCGGAGGCTTCCTCGCCTACTGAGTTCCGACCGAATCCGGGAACGGCGCGCAAGTTGGTGGGAAACGCAGTCCGGCCCCCACCTGGCCGCCGAGAAGGACGGAAAGGCGTTATCGGATTTCTCCGATAACGCCTGCGGTCCGCTTCACAACAAGCCGGGAACGAAAGGCGAGGCCACTCACCCTCGTTCCGCTCCTTCGGCACCACCACGACGCGCACCGGACGGGGCGGCCCGACAGCCTCATGGCCGCCGCGACACCGCCGCCCAGTTCAACGCACCCGTCCCCGTGGTTTCAGCGGGACCGGGGGAGGTCGGGGGCGGGGAGGGGGGCGCCGTTGTAGCCCTCCACCTCGCCGAAGCGCGTGCCGTCCGTCCAGGCCTGGCGGGCCTCTTCGATCTCCTGCCGCGTACGACCATGGCAACCAAGACGTTGGCCCGCGGCATGGGACCTTCTTCAGGGACTCACCCGACTCACCACATAGGACACGGTCTGAGCAGCTCGGAGAGGGTTTTCAGTGTGGTCGCCGAGGGTCGACGCCGGCGAAGCCGCGCCTCAATGCCGGGAGAGGCGCTCAAGGCAACTGAATCGGCTGGCCCAGGTGACCACAGAACTCCCGGTGGAAGCGCGCCGGCGGTCCGCGCCGAAAGCTCCTGGGGGCCTCCGGCTGTCGGTGGCGCACAGACGAGCCGCAGCTTTCCGACCGCACCGCCCAGGCCTGAACAGCAGCCCTCCTTTTCGATTGCAGCCCACCTTCACCCGAACGGATGTACGTGTCCCCCGGGAACAAACTCGTTTCCCGTAGGCCGTGCCGGGTGGCGGAGTTGGATCGATACTGGATCGAGCGGCAGACCGTCGCGGAGCGTCTTCCACCGCGCCCCAAGGAGCTGACCATGCGTCAGGAAAGTCAGCGTCTGGTCAGCGTCAGTACCGCCGAAAGCCGCTTCGGAGCGCCGGGGACCGCCAAGATCGCAGAGTGGCCACAGCCAGTGTGACCTGCGAAAACCATGGTCAGAGGCATAGCTACTAACCTACCCGGGAGACGCCCATGAAGATGCTCATCAATGTGCCGGAGACCGTGGTGGCGGACGCCCTGCGGGGGATGGCCGCGGCGCATCCGGAGCTTTCCGTGGATGTGGCCAACCGGGTGGTGGTACGCGCGGACGCGCCCGTCGCCGGGAAGGTCGGGCTGGTCTCCGGGGGCGGGTCCGGGCACGAGCCGCTGCACGGAGGGTTCGTCGGGCCCGGCATGCTCTCGGCGGCCTGCCCCGGTGAGGTGTTCACATCCCCCGTGCCCGATCAGATGGTGCGGGCCGCCGCCGCCGTCGACAGTGGGGCGGGGGTGCTCTTCATCGTCAAGAACTACACGGGCGACGTCCTGAACTTCGATATGGCCGCGGAGCTGGCCGAGGACGAGGGAGTACAGATCGCGAAAGTCCTGGTCAACGATGATGTGGCGGTGACGGACAGCCTCTACACAGCGGGCCGGCGCGGTACGGGCGCGACCCTGTTCGTCGAGAAGCTGGCGGGCGCGGCGGCCGAGGAGGGAGCGCCGCTGGAGCGGGTCGAGGCGATCGCCCGGCGGGTGAACGACCGTTCGAGGAGTTTCGGTGTCGCCCTCAGCTCCGTCACCACACCGGCCAAGGGCAGTCCGACCTTCGACCTGCCGGAGGGCGAGCTGGAACTGGGCATCGGCATCCATGGCGAGCCCGGCCGCGAGCGGCGCGCGATGATGACCTCGCGCGAGATCGCCGACTTCGCCGTGCACACGGTGCTGGAGGATCAGCGCCCCTCGGGACCGGTGATCGTCCTGGTGAACGGCATGGGCGGCACACCGCTGCTGGAGCTGTACGGATTCAACGCCGAGGTGCAGCGGGTGCTGACCGAGCGCGGTGTCCCGGTGGCCCGTACGCTCGTCGGCAACTATGTGACATCGCTCGACATGGCGGGCTGTTCCGTGACCCTCTGCCAGGTGGACGAGGAGCTGCTGCGCCTGTGGGACGCGCCGGTGCAGACCCCCGCGCTCCGCTGGGGCCGCTGAGAACGGCGAACGGCGAAGAGGCAGCGGACAGCGCACGGCGAAGTAAGAGGGAGACAAGGTCGGCACGCACGGCAGGACAGGCACAGAAACTGGGACGGCAGGGCACGACTCACGGGCGAGGGAGATCACGTGACCGCTCAGAAACCCGACCGGATGCTCGACACCGACTTCTTCCGCCGCTGGCTGACCGCCGCCGCCGGCGCGGTGGAGCGCGAGGCCGGCCGCCTCACCGAGCTGGACTCGGCGATCGGTGACGCCGACCACGGCAGCAATCTCCAGCGCGGTTTCCGGTCCGTCATGACCGAACTGGGGAAGGAGTCACCGGCCGGCCCCGGGGCCGTACTGGTCCTGGCGGGACGGCAGCTCATCTCCACGGTGGGCGGCGCGTCGGGGCCGCTCTACGGAACACTGCTGCGGCGTACGGGCAAGGCGCTCGGTGACGCCGCCGAGGTCACACCGGAGCAGTTCACCGAGGCGCTGCGCGCCGGGGTGGCGGCCGTGGCCCAGCTCGGCGGGGCGAAGGCCGGGGACAAGACCATGCTGGACGCGCTGGAGCCGGCGGCCGAGGCGCTCGGCACCTCGTTCAGGGCGGCGGCGGAGGCGGCGGAGAAGGGCGCCCTCGCCACCGTACCCCTCCAGGCGCGCAAGGGCAGGGCGAGCTATCTGGGCGAGCGGAGCATCGGGCACCAGGATCCGGGGGCGACCTCCTCCGCCCTGCTGGTCGCCGCGCTCGCCGACACGGCGGAGGCGACTCCATGAGCGTCGGGCAGCCGGTGAGCGTCGGGCAGCCGGTCGGCATCGTGCTCGTGTCGCACAGCGGACCGCTGGCGGAGGCCGTCGCCGCCATGGCCCGGGGGCTGACGGGAGGGGGCGCGACCGCGCCGGTGGCGGCGGCCGGAGGAACCCCGGACGGAGGGCTCGGAACCAGCTCGGAGCTGATCTCGGCGGCCGCCGCCCAGGTGGACCGGGGTGCGGGCGTAGCGATTCTGGTGGATCTCGGCAGCGCCGTGTTGACGGTGAAGACGATGCTCGCCGAGGGAGACGAACTCCCGGACGGGACACGGCTGGTGGACGCTCCGTTCGTCGAGGGGGCGGTGGCCGCGCTCGTCACCGCCTCGGCGGGCGGGGATCTGGACGCGGTGGAGGCCGCCGCCAGGGAGGCGTACCAGTACCACAAGGAGTGAGCGGAGGGAGGATGGGAAGGGAGCGCCGAGCGGTGCGACAGCGCCGGGAGACGGCCCGTACGGCGCGGATCACGGCGGGAACGGCGCGTGACCGCCGCGATCCTCGTATCACCGCGCGGTCATTCCGCGTATCGCCGCGTGGGAATCGCGGTCTTTCCCCGTATCGCCGCATGGGAATACTGAACCCTCACGGATCCGGCCGGGAACGCGGATCCGTTGTCGGTACAGGACTCCGGAGGGACGAGCATGGTGCACACGGCGGACGGGGAGACCGATGGGGCGGAGGGGGACGGCGCGTACCGCTCCCCCGACCGCCGGGCCCGCCACGCCGTGATCATCGGCGGGAGCATCGCCGCTCTGCTGACGGCGCATGTGCTCGGCGCCCACGCCGACCGGGTGACCGTCGTCGAGCGTGACCGCCTCCCCGAGGGGCCCGAGCCTCGGGCCGGGGTCCCGCAGAGCCGCCACACCCATGTGCTGCTGGAGGGCGGCCAGCGGGCGCTGGACGAGCTGCTCCCCGGCATCGTCTCCGAACTGCGCGAGCACGGCGCGCCCCGGGTGGGGCTGCCCGGCGACCTCGTGCAGTGGCAGTCCGGGCGCTACTACCGGCGCACCGCCGCCACCGCGCATCTCCTCACCGGCACCAGGCCGTTGCTGGAGTGGCTGGTACGGCGCCGGGTCCTGGCCGAGGGCCGGATCACGGTGCTGGAGGGTACGGAGGTGGTGGGGCTGCTCGGCGACTCCACCCGGGTCCGGGGCGTACAGGTGCGTGAGCGCGGGGCGGAAAGCCGTCATGACGTACGGCACCTGGCCGCCGATCTGGTCGTGGACGCCTCGGGCCGTGGCTCCCGCGCCCCCGACTGGCTGGCCTCGATCGGCGCGGAACCGCCCCACGAGGAGACGCTCGACACCGGGCTCGCCTACGCCACCCGGCTCTACCGGCGCGATGACGAGGACGCCGACGACGGGGACTGCCTCGGCTACTACTTCATCCCCGGCAGCGGCGAGGCGCGCGGCGGGGTGGCTCTGCCCGTCGAGGGCGGTCTGCATCTCGTCACGCTGTCGGGACTGCGCGGCACCGAACCGCCCTCCGACGAGGAGGCGTTCACCGAGTTCGCGGCACGGCTCCCCCATCCGGTGCTGCACGACTGGCTGTCGCGGGCCCGGCCCGAGTCCCCCGTGCACGCCTTCCGCGCGACGGCCAACGTCCGGCGCCGGTACGACCGTCCGGGCAGGCGCCCGGCCGGTTTCCTCGCCGTGGGCGACGCGCTGTGCGCCTTCAACCCGGTCTACGGGCAGGGCATGGCGGTCGCCGCGCTCGGTGCGGTCGCGCTGCGCGACACGCTGGCCGACCCCGCCCGTACACCCACGACACGCCGGGTCCAGCGCGCGTTGCTCAAGGCGTCCCGGCAGGCCTGGGACATCGCGTCCGGGGCGGACAAGGTGCTGCCGGGCGCGCGGGGCGACGCGGCGGGCACACGGCTGGTGGACCGGCCCGCGGCCTGGTACCTCGCCCGGGTGGTGGAGCGGGCGCCCGGTGATCCGGTCGTCGGAGCGGCGTTCCGCGCCGCCAGCTCGCTCATGGAGCCGGTGTCCGTGCTGTTCTCGCCGCGTGTCGCACGTGCGGCGCTGTTCGGCCCTGTCGCTCCGGCGCCCCTGGAGCCGCCCCTGCGGAGGGAGCGCGCCGCGGACTGACCACGCGCGGCGGAGCGTCCCGGACACGGAGTCGCGCATCCTCCCGGGTGTGGTGGAGGGGCGCTCGGGTCCCTTGTGTGCGGCGGCGGGTTCCCGTACGCCCGTGTTCGCGTTGCCGATCGCGCGCTCCGGGGACAGGCTCACGGTGAGGGGTACCGCCAGGGAGCCCCGGCCTCGGCATTGGGTCTCGAAGGGAGCGTCGTATGACATCGGACATGGGGGCCGGCGGCGGACTGCGCTGTCTGGTGACGGGAGCGACGGGATACATCGGCGGCCGGCTGGTGCCCGAACTGCTGGACGCGGGCCACTCGGTGCGCTGTCTGGCCCGCACGCCGGACAAGCTGCGCGACCATCCGTGGGCGGGCCGTACGGAGATCGTGCGCGGTGACATGACCGACGCCCGGTCGGTCGCGGCGGCCATGGACGGCATCGACGTGGCGTACTACCTGGTCCACGCGCTCGGCAGCGGAGGGGACTTCGCCACGACGGACCGCCGTGCCGCCCTGATCTTCGCCGAGCGGGCGAAGGCGGCGGGTGTGCGGCGCATCGTCTATCTGGGCGCGCTCACCCCGGTCGGCGTCCCGGAGCGTGAGCTGTCGCCGCATCTCCGCTCGCGGGCCGAGGTCGGCCGTATCCTCCTCGGCTCGGGGGTACCGACCGCGGCGCTGCGGGCCGCGGTGATCATCGGGTCGGGGTCGGCCTCCTTCGAGATGCTGCGCTATCTCACGGAGCGACTGCCGGTGATGGTGACACCGAGCTGGGTCAGCACCTCGATCCAGCCGATCGCCGTACGGGACGTGCTGCGGTATCTGGTCGGCTCCGCGCGGCTGCCCGCCGAGGTCTCCCGGGCCTTCGACATCGGCGGCCCGGAGGTGCTCACCTACCAGGACATGATGCGGCGCTACGCGGCGGTGGCCGGGCTGCCGCGGCGGCTCATCGTTCCGGTGCCGGTGCTGACGCCCCGGCTGTCGAGCCACTGGATCGGGCTGGTCACGCCGGTCCCCCGGACCATCGCCCGGCCGCTGGCGGAGTCCCTGCGGCATGAAGTCGTCTGCCACGAACGGAACATCGTCCGGTACGTCCCCGATCCGCCGGGCGGCCCGATCACCTTCGACCGCGCGGTCGAGCTGGCGCTGCGGCGTATCCAGGACGCCCAGGTGACGACACGATGGTCGTCGGCCTCGGTTCCCGGCGCGCCCAGCGATCCGCTGCCCACCGATCCCGACTGGGCGGGCGGCAGCCTCTACACGGACCGCCGTGAACTGACCGTGGACGCCTCGCGCGAGTCGCTGTGGCGGGTGATCGAGGGCATCGGCGGGGACAACGGCTGGTACTCGATGCCTCTGGCCTGGGCGGTACGGGGCTGGCTGGACCGGTTCATCGGCGGGGTCGGGCTGCGCCGGGGCAGACGGGACGCGCAGCGGCTGCGGGTCGGTGACTCGCTGGACTTCTGGCGGGTGGAGGAGATCGAGCCGGGCAGACTGCTGCGGCTGCGCGCGGAGATGCGGCTGCCGGGGCTCGCCTGGCTGGAGCTGCGGGCGGACGAGGACGACGAGGGCCGTACGGTGTTCCGGCAGCGGGCGCTGTTCCATCCCCGGGGGCTGCTCGGTCAGGCGTACTGGTGGAGTGTCTCGCCCTTCCACGCCGTCGTCTTCGGAGGGATGGCCCGCAATATCGCGCGCGCCGCCGAGTCCCCGGCGGTCGCCACGGCAGGGGCCGCCGCGACCGGGGAGCCGGCCCGGACCTGAGCCTGACACCGTCCCCCCTCTGCCCCTCCGCACCCCGCCGTGGCCGAGGCCGGGGCCGGAGGGGACGGCCGGGATCAGAGGAGTGTGGCGGGATCAGTGGGGCATTGCGGTGCCAGAGGGGCGTGGCGGGATCAGAGGGGCGTGGCGGGATCAGAGGGGCGTGGCGGCCTTCAGCACGAGAAAGAGCGTGACCGTGGCGTTCGCCGAGGAGAGAGCCGAGCCGAGCGTCCCGGCCGCGGCCGTCCAGACGGCCAGACCCACCGCGAGGGACATCGACGGCCAGTTCACGGCGGAGGGCGCGGGTTCCAGCAGGGCCGCCACCCGGCGGGGCACCGGGCCGGGCGCGGCGAGACCGGCCAGTGTCGGCGTGGGTGTGCCCCGCGAGACCAGGGCCGCCTTGCCGATGGCCCGTGCGACGACCGTACGTTCCCCGGTCACCCGGGCCGCCTCCTCGTCCGCCCACCGCTCGGCGGTGTAGGCGACGGCGGCGCGCAGCGGGCGCAGCAGTGGGTTGGCCCGTGCGGCCAGCCGTACGGCCAGCAGATACCGGTGGTGGTGCCCGCTGAGATGAGCCCGCTCATGGGCGACCAGTGCGGCGCGCTCGCGGGTGTCCAGACAATCGAGCATGGCCGTGGACACGACGACCCGCCCCTGTCCCCGGCTCCCCCACCCGTGGATCCGGGCACGGGCACGCGCACGGGTACGCGTTCGGATACGCGCACGCATACGGGCGCCCGGCAGCCGGGCCGGAGTGGAACCGGGCAGCGCGTAGGCGTACGGCGCCTCGTCGGCCAGTACGGCGAGTTCACCGTCGGGGAGCCCGGCCAGGGCGCGGTGAGCGCGGCGGCGCACCCGCCGGTGGCGTCCGGCCGCCGCCGCGCAGCCGACGGTGACCACGGTGAGGGCCACGATGGCCGCCTTCCCCGCGATCTCGTCATACGGGACGGCCTCGCGGACCTCGGGGTCCGACCAGGCGTCCGGCAGCGGGTTGCCGGGGAGCTGCGCCGTACCGACCACCACCAGCAGTCCCAGGCAGAGCGTGCTGCACAGGGCCAGCACCCCGGCCAGCGCGGACAGCAGCCGGGTGGCGATACGGGGATGCAGATGGATCTCGGCCAGGCGCGCGACGGGCAGCGCGGTCAGTGGCAGGACGAGCGGCAGAAAGACGAACACCCCCACTCCGTCAGCCCTCCGCCCCGTCCTCGGGCAGGCCGAGCAGATCGCGCAGCAGCCGTTCGTCGTCCGCGGAGAGCGCGGTGACGAACCGGGCCAGGACGGCCTCGCGGTCCGCCTCCGCGTCCAGCACCTTGCGCATCCGCAGGGCGGCGAGGCCCGCCTCGTCGGAGGCGGCGCGCCATTCGAAGGAGCGTCCCGCCCGCTCCCGTGTGACCGCCCGTTTGGCCTGGAGCCGGGTCAGGATGGTCATCACCGTGGTGTAGGCGAGATCCCCGCCGAGCCGTTCCAGCACCCAGGCGGCCGTGACGGGTCCCGGCGCCTGCCGCAGGGCGGCGAGGACCTGGGCCTCCAGCTCGCCCTGGCCGCGCCGGCGGGGGCGTTCGTCCGGACCGTCCGGACCGCCGTGCACCCTCACGATGTCTCCCTCCAGCCGCGCGGCCGCACCGCGTGGCAGCCGTTCATGCTACTGAGCCCGGCGCCTCCCGCGCTCCACGGGCGCCCTCCCGCACGCTTCTACACTGCTGTAGATTCTATGGCGGTCATCGGCCCGCCTCGGCCCGGCGCCAGGCGGGCACGGCCGCGACAGGGGCACAGGACGCAGGGCGCGCGTTCTGTGCCCCGTCTGTCGTGCGGGTCGGCGGTCGCCAGGGGCGCCGGCCGGGGGCGGTGTTCCGTTTCCGCCGTGGTTCTGCCGTGGTCGGGCGGCCGGCGGGCGCCGGTCAGCCGTGGCTGGGCGGCCGGCCGACGCCGGTCAGCCGTGGCTGGGCGCCGCGTCCGTCGCTTCCGGGGCGGTCGGTCCCGGCCGCGACACGCCGTCCGAAGCGGAAGTCCCGGAGGCGGACACGTCCGAGGCGATCGCTTCCGTGCCAGGCGCTTCCGTGCCGGGCGTGCTCGGAGCGGACGTTCCCGGTGCCGGAGCCGGAGCCGCCGAAGAGTGCGTTTCCGATGTGGACGCCCCGGACGCCCCGGACACCCCGGACGCTCCGGAGACCCCGGAGACCCCCGACACCGCGGGCGCCGCTTCGCCGGCCGCTGCCGTGGGGGTCGTTGACTTGCGGGTCGCTGTCCCGCGGGTCACCTTCCTGCCGGTGATACGCCGGGCCAGCGGCTCCGTCCAGCGCGCGGCCAGCGGGCCGAGGATCACCAGGATCAGCACATACGCGGTGGCCAGGGGGCCGATCCGGGGCTCCACCCCGACCGCGAGACCGGCGATGACGATGGAGAACTCACCGCGCGCCACCAGGGTTCCGCCGGTCCGCCAGCGGCCCGCCGTCCTGACCCCCGCGCGCTTCGCCGCGTACCAGCCGGTGCCGATCTTGGTCGCGGTGGTGACCGTCGCCAGGATCAGGGCCGTGACCAGCACCGGCGGAATGGCGGCCGGATCGGTGTTCAGACCGAAGAAGACGAAGAAGACCGCGGCGAACAGATCGCGCAGCGGGGCCAGCAGATTGTGCGCGCCCTCGGCGACCTCGCCGGAGAGCGCGATACCGACCAGGAACGCCCCGACGGCCGCGGAGACCTGGAGCTCCTGGGCGACCCCGGCGACCAGGACCGTCAGCCCGAGCACGACCAGGAGCAGCATTTCGGGATTGTCGCTGGAGACGGCGCGGCTGATCAGCCGGCCGTGGCGCAGGGCCAGATAGAGGACCGCGCCGACCGTACCGAGCGAGATCAGCAGGGTGAGACTGCCGCCGGCGAGGCTGAGTCCGGCGAGCAGCGCCGTGAGCAGCGGCAGATAGACCGCCATGGCGAGATCCTCGATCACCAGGACGCCGAGGATCACGGGCGTTTCACGGTTGCCGAGCCGACCGAGGTCACCGAGGACCTTGGCGATGACCCCGGAGGAGGAGATCCAGGTGACACCGGCCAGGGCGACCGCGGCGACCGGGCCCCAGCCCAGTACCAGTGCGGCGACCGCGCCCGGCACGGCGTTCAGTACGAAATCGACGATGCCGGAGGGGTACTGGGTCTTGAGATTGCTGACGAGTTCGGAGGCGCTGTACTCCAGGCCGAGCAGGAGCAGCAGCAGGATGACGCCGATCTCGGCGCCGGTGGCGATGAATTCCTCACTGGCGTTGAGCGGAAGCAGTCCGCCGTGGCCGAAGGCGAGTCCGGCGAGCAGATAGAGCGGGATCGCGGAGAAGCCCACCCGGCCGGCCAGCCGGCCGAGTATGCCCAGGGCCAGGATGACGGACCCGAGTTCGATGAGCAGTGCGGTGGTGTCGTGCACGGGCGTTTATCCTCCGGTGATCAGTTCGGCGACGGCGTCGACGCCTTCCCGGGTACCGACGACGACGAGGGTGTCCCCCAGGGCGAAGCGGAAGTCCGGGGTGGGCGAGGGAAAGGCGTCCGTGCGGCGCAGTACGGCCACGATGGAGGCGCCGGTACGGGTGCGCACCTGGGTGGAGCCGAGCGTCCGGCCCACGTACGGCGACCTCTTGGTGACCGGGATGTGCTCCGTGAGCAGGTCGATCTCCAGATGCTGGTGCAGATGCGCGACCGGGTCGGGCAGCAGGAGTTTGGAGAGGGCCGTCGCCTCGTGCGGGGCGAGGGACGCCGCGTCCATGCAGTTGTCGTCGTCCTCGGGGTCGTGGAAGGCGAGGATGCGCCGCCCGTCCTGGTGCACGACGATCGACAGATGCTTTCCGGCGTCCGTGTTCAGGTCGTAACGGGTACCGACCCCGGGCAGGGCGGTTTTGCTGACATGAGCGGTGGGCTCCATGAATACGCTCCATACGGGCGTGCTGAGAGGTCTTCGGGCACAAGGCCCCTGGGATCCGTGCGGCGGAGGCGTGCCGCCCGCCACGATCAGGGATTCTGCATCATCCCGCCGCCACGCTCAGCGGGACCGGTCCACGCAAACGTACAGCGGGAGTTCCCGCGCCCCGGGCTGGGCAGACAGTGGGTGGTGCCCGCGCGAACAGCGCGTACGGGCGCCGCGCACAGGACACCGCGCCATCACGAGCGGAACCACGAGCGGAACGAGGCGAGACATGAACCCGGGCAACCGCTGGGAGTTCACCGACGACCGAGGCCATCTGACCGTCGCACAGAGCCGCCCGGCACGGGTGGTGACCTACATACAGGCGGGCGCGACCCTGTGGGACCACGGTCTGCGCCCCCTGGGCATCTTCGGTTCCCACCATGACGGCGGGGTCCCCGATCCGGCGAAGGCGGGTGAGCTGCCCCTCGCCGAGCTGCGCGACTTCGGCGCGGGCAGCGCCCTCGACCTGGACGCGCTGCTCGCGGCGGAGCCGGATCTGGTGGTCGCCGTCAGCTACGGCGGCGGACAGGTCTACGGCATCGACCCGGAGGCCGCCAAGCGGCTGGAGGAGCGGCTGCCCGTGGCCGTCCTGGACGTCGGGAAGGACCGCACGCTCGACGAGGTCAGGGACCGGTTCACGGCGCTCGCCCGCTCGCTGGACGCCCCCCGTCTGCCCGCGGTGGCCGAGCTGGAGCGCGCGGAGTCCCGGCTGCGGGGCTCGGCGGCCCGGCCCGGAGCGCCCCGGGTGCTGGCGCTGTCGGCCGCGGATCCCGAGACCGCCTATCTGGCCAGGCCGCAGACGTGGCCGGATCTGCGGACCCTCGGTGAGCTGGGGGTGGCCCTGATCGAGCCCGAGGAGGGCGGCGGCGTCAACTGGCGTACGGTCGGCTGGTCCGAGGCCGCCGCGCTGGAGCCGGACATCGTGCTCGCCGACGTACGGGCCAACGCGGCGCCCCGCGCACGGCTCCGGGACAACGCGCACTGGCTCGCCGTTGAGGAGCGGGCGCGGATCGTGCCCTGGAATCCTGAGGCGCCGTGCAGCCATCTCGCGCACGCCCGGTTCCTCGACACCGTCGCGGACGCCGTCGACACCGTGCGGGCCGGCACCGTGTAGGCGGGGTGTCGGTCGCGTGTCGGTGCCGGCTGCCAGCGTTCCCCGTATGACAGAGAACACAGAGCGGTACGGCCAGGAGCGATACGGCCGCGAGGGGTACAGCCAGGAGACGTACGGCCAGGAGGAGTACGACGGCGGCGCCGCACCCCGGGCGCTGCCGGTACGGACCGTCGAGGTGACCGGGGTCACGCGGATCTCCCCGCGCATGGTGCGCGTCACGTTCGGTGGGTCCTCTCTCTCCGACTTCACCCTGGACGGGCCCGACCAGCAGGTGAAGCTGTACTTCCCCAGACCGGGGCAGACCGCTCCCAGGCTTCCCGCGGTGGGTACGGACGGCGACGTGATGCGGTGGTACGGCGCGTTCCAGGCGATTCCCGAGCGGGAACGGCCGTGGATGCGCAGCTATTCCGTACGCGCGCACGACCCGGGCCGCGGCACGATCGACATCGACTTCGTCCTGCACGGGGACGGACCTCCCGGACCGGACGGAGACGCCCGTCGGGACCGGGAGAGCGGTGCCGAGACCGGTGTCGGTGCCAAGGCCGAGGCCAGGGCCAGGGCCGGTGCCGAGGCCGGGGCCTGGGCGGGACCGGCCACGCGATGGGCGTGGTCGGCCGCGCCCGGCGCCGTACTCGGCATGTTCGGACCGTCCGCCCACTTCGCGGTACCCGTACCGCTCGGCACGGCCGACTGGATGCTGCTGGCGGGTGACGAGACGGCCCTGCCCGCGATCGGCACACTCGTCGAGGCGCTGCCCCGGGGAGCTCGGGCGGTGGTCTACGCGGAGGTGCGGGACGCGGCGGAGGAGCAACGGTTCGAGACGGCGGGAGATGTGACCGTGCACTGGCTCCACCGCGGTCAGGCCCCGGCCGGGCACGGCCCGCTGGTGGCGGCGGTGCGCTCCGCGGTCTTCCCGGCGGGCTCGGTCGTCGCCTGGCTGGCGGGAGAGGCGGGCGTGGTGCGGGCGCTGCGGCGTCATCTCGTCGGCGAACGCGGCCTCGACAGGCGCTCGGTGCTTTTCACGGGTTACTGGCGTGTCGCCCTCACCCAGGACGACGCGCCGACGGAGGCGGACCTCGCGGAGGCGCGGGAACGCCTGGCTGACGCGCGGGCGGCGGCCGGGGGCTGATGTGGTCGTACGGCGCGGGGCCGGGCCCTGCGCCGGGCGCCGGGACAGTGCGGCCGGGGCCCGGGATCAGATCAGGGCCGCGGCCTCCTTCACCGGGAGGGCGGCGCCTTCGGCGTGGGCGCGGGCGTAGGTGTCGCCGTCGAGAGCCGCGCGGACCGAGGCCTCCGCGTGCACGCGGTTCTCCGCGTCGGGGGCCACCGGACAGGGGCGGAAACCGGTGTTCTCGGGCAGTCGGCCGTGGTGGTCGTAGGCGCCCAGCAGCCGTGCCGCGTCCTCCGGAGCGCCGAGACGGGCCACGGCCCAGGCAGCGCAGGGGAACTGACTGAGAATCAGGTCGGGAGCGACCAGATAGGCCAGACTGTCCAGCCGCCGTACGGCCGCCGCCACCTGGTCGCGCGCCCGTCCGAACGCACCGTCCAGACAGTCCAGCCAGCCGTGCGTGCCCGCGACCATGCCGCTGAGGAGGGTCTGTTCGGCGAAGGACGGCTCGCGCTCCAGCGCCCGGAGCTGCCCCCGCGCCCTTTCCGTGCGTCCCGTGCGGCCGTAGCGGCGGGCCAGCAGCAGCCGGGCGGTGGAGACGGGCTGGCCGAGGCCCGCCCCCGCCTCCTCGACCGCGTCGAGCAGCAGCCGTTCCGCGCTCTCCTCGGCGTCCGGGTCCCCGGCGGCGCCCTCCAGCCGTACGGATGCCAACCGCGCCTTGAACAGGGGTACTTGGCCGGGGGCACCGATCCGGGCGCAGCTCTCCATGGCGCGTTGGTAGTCGGCGGCGGCCTCCGCGTACCGGCCCAGACGTTCGTAGGCCCCCGCTCGTACCGCCAGTGTCTCGGCGATCACCACGAGATCGCCCGTCCCCTCGAACAGGGCCAGTGCCTCGTCCGCGTCCCGGACCGAGCGTGTCAGCCCGTCAGGACGGCCGCTCAGCAGCCGCGCCCGCAGCATCAGGGCCAGCCCGGGATCCCAACTCGCCCGGCTGCCCCGCGTGGTCGTGTCCTGCCCCGTCGGACCGTCCCACTGTTCCCGGCAGGCATGGACCAGGGCGTCCACCGTCTCACCGAGCCCGGCGAAGCCTCCCGCCATCAGCTTGACGAAGAACCACAGGGAACCCGGCTGCCGGGAGAGCTGCGGCAGCCCGGGGCGGTACGCCGCGGTGATCGCCCGCACCTGGGTCCGGATGTCCGGCCGGTCCAGCTCGGTACCGACCGTGTCGGTGCTCGCCAGCGACATCAGCCGTACCCCGCGTCTGGCCTCCCACAGCCACTCCTCGGGCCAGGGCGGCGGGAGCGCCGTACACGGCTCGGCCACGGGGCCGGCGGGTCGTACGGGCGGCAGAAAGGGGTCGGGGCCGAGCGCGGCCGTCGCCGCGGTCCACGCGTGGGCGTCGCCCTGGTGGTCGCGGAGCTGCCAGTACCAGCTCATCGAGAGCGTGAGGCAGAGCGCCTCCTGCTCCTCGCGGAGGTCGACGGCCGTGCGCAGCGCGGCGCGTATGTTGTCGTGTTCGCGCTCGAACAGCCGTAGCCAGGAGTCCTGTCGGGGGCCGCGCAGCTCGGGATCGCCGGTGCGGGCCAGCTCACGGTAGGCGGTGAGATGGCGCCGCTCGACGGCCGTGCGCTCCCCCGAGGCGTCGAGCCGCTCGGCGGCGTACTCGGCGACGGTCTCCAGCAGCCGGTAGCGCATACCGTCGGCGCTCTCGGGGACGGCGACGACCAGTGATTTGTCGACGAGCGAGGCGAGAAGCCCCAGGGTGTCGTCCTCCGCGCTCCCCGCGCAGACGCTCTCGGCCTCCGCGAGGGCGCAGCCGCCGGAGAAGACCGCCATCCGGCGCAGCACGGCACGTTCGTCCTCCGTGAGCAGATCCCAGGACCAGTCCACGACGGCCCGCAGGGTCCGCTGTCGCGGCAGTGCGGTTCTGCCGCCGCTGCCGCCCCCGCCGAGCAGCCGGAAGCGGTCACCGAGCCGGTCCGCGATCTGGCGCGGGGTGAGCACCCGCAGACGCGCGGCGGCCAGTTCGACGGCGAGCGGCAGTCCGTCGAGTCTGCGGCAGATCTCGGCGCAGGCACCGGGGTCGTCATCGACACGGAACCCCGGGCGCGCGGCGGCGCCGCGCTCGGCGAAGAGGCGCAGGGCCGCCTCCTGCGGCAGCGGGTCCACGACCCGTACCGACTCGCCCGGCACACCGAGCGGTTCACGGCTGGTGGCCAGCACACTCACCCCGGGACAGGCGGTGAGCAGCGTCTCGGCCAGTACGGCGGCGGCGTCGATCAGATGCTCGCAGTTGTCCAGCACGATCAGCGTCCGCCGCTGTCCGCAGTGCTCGGTCAACCGCAGCAGCGGATCGCGCGGCCCCTCGTCCGCCGCCGCCGGGCCCCGCACGACGGTCTCGCGTGCGCCGAGCGCGGTGAGGACGGCCTCCGGCACCGCCCCCGCGTCGTGTACGGGTGCCAGCTCGACCACCCGTACACCGTCCGGCCAGATTCCGGCCGACGCGGCGGCGGCCTCCAGCGAGAGCCGGGTCTTCCCGGCACCGCCGGGACCGGTCAGTGTGATCAGGCGGGCGGTTCGCAGCTCGGTGGCGAGAGCGGCCAGCTCCGGTTCCCGGCCGACGAAGGAGGTGAGGGGCGTCCGGAGGTTCCCGGATCCGGCGGGCCGGGCGGGGAAGGCGGGCGCGGACGCCTCCCGGACGGACGGACGTCCCGATGGCCGGACCGGCGCTCGGACCGGGCCGGGCCGAAAGCCGCCCGGGGCGTCCCGCCCGGCGGGAGCGGGCGGCGCGGGTTCCTCGCCCGCCAGCAGTTCGGCGTGCAGCGCCCGCAGCTCATGGCCGGGGCCGGTGCCGAGGCGTTCGACGAGGAGGGTCCGCATGTCCTCGTACGCCTGGAGTGCCTCGGCGGGACGGCCCGCCGCCCGCAGGGCCCGGATCCGCAGTGCCTGGAGGGGCTCGTCCAGCGGCTGCTCGGCGGCGAGGGAGGCGAGCCCGGCCAGGGCATGTGCCGGGCGGCCCCGTCCGACCTCGGCGGCCAGCCGGGCGCGGCGTGCCTCGGTGAGGAGCCGCTCCGCGCGTACGGCCGTCGGCTCCGTTCCCCGCCCCGGCAGGTCGGCCAGCGCCGGCCCTTCCCAGAGGGCCAGGGCCTCGTCCAGCGCTCCGGCCGCCCGCTCGGGGTCGTCCGCGTCGAGTGCGGCGGTGCCTTCCCCGGCGAGCTGTTCGAAGCGGAACAGATCGACGGCCTCGGGCCGCACAGCCAGCCGGTAGCCACCCGGAGCCGAGGCCACGGCCTCACCGCCGAGTGCCCGCCGCAACCGGCCCACCAGTGCCTGGAGCGCCGCCGTCCCGTCGGCGGGCGGAACCTCGTCCTCGCCCCAGACCTGTACCGCCAGCCGTCCGGTGGTCACCGTCCGTCCCCCGGCCGCCGCGAGCGCGACCAGCAGCGCCCGCAGCCGTGCCCCGCTCAACGGCACCTCGGTCCCGTCCTGACGAACAGCCCGGGTGGCGCCGAGTACGTGGTAGCGATAGCTCACCCGGCCATTCTCCCTGGGCTTCGGCCTCCGCTCCTTCGGCATCTGTTGTGCAGGAGCCGCACTCCACCCCTGAGCGCGCCCCAGCCCTGAGCGCCGGCTCACGCGTCAGCACCGTCCGGCATCCGGGTCGAACTCGCACCAGACCGCCTTGCCGTCTCCCCGTGGCTCCACTCCCCAGCGCGCGGACACCGCGTCCACCATCAGAAGTCCTCTGCCGGAGGTCGCCGCCTCACCGGGGGTACGGCGGCGGGGCCAGACGCTGGAGCGGTCCTTGACCCAGAGACGGACACGGCGGACCGGTTCCGGCAGGATCTCCAGAGTGAGCACCGCGCCGCTCTCGGTGTGCAGCAGCACATTGACCAGCAGTTCACCCGCCGCCAGTTCGACATCGTCGGTCAGCGCCGCCAGGCCCCAGTCCGCCAGGGCCTGGCGCAGCACGGCACGCGTCTCGACCAGCCCTTCGGGGTCGGCCTGGTGGACGTACTGGTGGATACGGGGCGCCTGGTCCGTGCCGGGGTCGGGGCGGCGGCGCAGCACCAGCAGCGCCATGTCGTCGCCCGTCCCCCAGCGTTCCCAGAGCCGGTCCGAGAGATGGTCGGCCAGCGCGCCCGCCGCGCCGGGGCCGGATCTGACGATGTCCGCGAGGGTGTCCATCCCGGCCGAGATGTCGCGTCCCGGCTCCTCGACCAGCCCGTCGGTGCAGAGGATCAGCGTCTCCCCGGGCACGAGATCGAGCCGGGTCTCGGGAAAGTCCTCCTGGCCGAAGGTGGTGGCGAAGCCCAGCGGGAGCCCGCCCCGCAGATTGGGCCAGCCGGTCCTGCCGTCGGTATGGCGGACGAGCGGGCCGAGATGACCCGCCCGTACGGCCCGTATGACACCGCTGCCCAGATCCACCTGAGCATAGGTGCAGGTCGCGAACCGTTCGGTGTCGAGTTCCGCGAGAAAGCGCGAGGCGCGTGCCAGAACGGTCGCGGGGCTGTGGCCCTCGCCCGCGAAGGCGCGCAGGGCGATCCGTAGCTGGCCCATGATGGCGGCGGCATGGGTGTCGTGTCCCTGGACGTCACCGACGACCACGCCGACCCGGTTCCTGGGCAGCGCGATGACGTCGTACCAGTCTCCGCCGACCTCTCTGCCGCTCCACGCCGCGTGGTAGCGCACCGCGATCTCGGCGCCGGGGAACTCGGGGATGTCGCGGGGCAGCATGGACGCCTGGAGGCTGGTCGCGAACTCGCGTTCCTGGTCCAGGAGGATGGCGCGCTGGAGCGACTGCGCCACGATCCCGGCCAGGCCCAGACACATCGAGCGGGTCTCGGCGGAGAAGTGCGTGCGCCGCCGGTAGAAGAGCGCGAGACAGCCGATGGAGCGGCCCTGGGTGATCAGCGGCAGAAAGGCGGCCGCTTTGTAGCCGAGTCTGCGGACATAGGGCCGCAGCCCCGGGAAGCGGTCGACGACGAGATCGCTGAGCGAGGCGACGAAACGCGGCTGTCTGCTCAGGACCACCTCGGCGAGCGGCAGGGTCCCGTCGAGGCGGTGCAGCCGCAGATCGTCCAGCGCGTCCATGGACTCTCCGGCCAGGGCGATCAGTCTCAGGGTGCCGCCCTCGACCACACCGAGCGCCAGTCCGTCGGCACCGAAACGCTCCAGTCCTCCCACTCCCGTCAGCACGGCGGCGACATCGTCCACCGTGACCGCTCGGGACAGCGCCTCCGTGGTGCTCCGGACCAGGCTGTTCAGCCCTTGGCGGGTCTCCTCGGAGGGGCTGACCAGGGAGAATTCCGCCAGCTCCGCCGTCGCGTCACGGACGATTCCGACGACGCGGTAGGCGCGGCCCAGACTGTCGCGCAGGATCCGGCCCCGCGTATGGGTCCACTGCCGCACACCACTGCGGCGCACCAGCAGGAAGTACGAGCCGTACGACAGCCGGCCGTTCCTGACGGCCCCGTCCACGACGGCTTCGAGACGGATCCACTCCGCACGCGGTACGCGTTGCAGCAGCGACTCCGCCGTGCCCTCGAACTCGCCGGGGCACAGATCGAAGACATCGAGCGCCGCCGGGTCCAGTCCCAGGTTTCCGCTCTCCAGATCCCAGTCGAAGCTGCCCATGCGGTTGAGGGCAAGCCTCTCATCGGCACCGATCACCGCTCGGTTCCGGTCCCGACTGCGGTCCCGATCGCATCCTGCCATGCGCCCCGCTCCGGAGATGGGCCGGGAAACCCGGCCGGACGGCCGGGCTCCTCGTCGTCCGGGACACTGGCTCCGCGCCCCGCGGTCCGATACCCACGGCCAGGGTTCCTTCGCCCGGTCGCCGGGGCACGTGTGTCCAATCATGAAGCGTAACTTTTCCGGCACACCACCGCATAACAGTCGCACTCCGAAGCCACCTCCGCGCACCGTGTGCGCCACCGGCCCACCACCGGTCGCCGACCCGCCCACCAGGGCGTAGCGATGGATACACATACGCATTAGCAACGTTATCCCCTTCTTGGTAGCATCCCTCCCATGAGCACGCGAACACGCATTCTGGAGGTGGCCGCCGAGCTGCTGGCGAAGTCACCGAACGGGGACATCTCCACGCGGGCGGTCTGCGACGCCGCGCAGGTCGGCGCGCCGGTGCTCTACCGGCAGTTCGGCGACAAGGAGGGACTTCTCTCCGCCGTCGTCGACTACGGCTTCGACACCTATCTGGCGACCAAGCGACTGCGTGAACCGGGGACCGATCCGATCCAGGACCTGCGCGACGGATGGGACACCCATGTCGCGTTCGCGCTGGCGAATCCCCATCTGTACCGGCTGATGAACTCCCCCTTGATGCGCAAGCCACCCGCCTCGGCCGCCGAGTCACATCAGATCCTCACCCGCGATCTGGAGCGGGCCGCGGCCCGGGGACTGCTGCGGCTCTCCCCCGAACTCGCCGCCCAGATGATCATGTCGGCCAATGTCGGCGTGGCGCTGATGCTGGTCTCCCGGCCCGGCACCTTCACCGATCCCGATATGTCCCGACGGGTTCGCGACGCGGTGCACGCCGCCGCGTTCACTCCCGAGGCGATGTACGGCGATACCTCCGGTGAGACGTCCACCGCCCCTGAGGAACCCGGCACCGAGACCCCGGCCGCGGCGGCCCGTCTGGGGGCCCTGCTCCGCCGGACACCGCCCTCGTCCCTGACGGCCGTCGAGGCCGCGCTGCTGTCCGAGTGGCTGGAGCGCGTGGCGAACACTCCGGGCGCCACCGTCCCCGCACCGGCATCCACCGTTCAGGCCTCGTAGAAACCCCCGAGCCAGGTCTCGCGGAACCCGAGCCTCGTAGAACCGTCAGGCCCCCAACGGATCCGGGCGCGGGCGGTCAGATGATGCCGCCGTTGGCCCGCACGACCTGGCCGTTGATCCAGCGCGCGGGACCCGCCAGAAAGGCGACGACCTCGGCTATGTCCTCCGGGGTGCCCAGCCGCTCCAACGGCGGCTGGGCCGCCATCCGCGCGATGGTCTCCTCGTCCTTGCCGTCCAGGAACAGCGCGGTCGCGGTCGGTCCCGGCGCCACCGCGTTGACCGTGACATCCCGTCCGCGCAGCTCACGGGCGAGGATCAGGGTCATGGCCTCGACGGCCCCCTTACTCGCGGCGTAGCCGGCGTATCCGGGAAGGGCCAGACCCAGCACGGAGGTCGAGAAGTTGATGATCGCCCCACCCCGGCGCACCCGGCGCGCCGCCTGCTGGTCGACCACGAACGTGCCGCGGATATTGGTGCGGTGCATACGATCGAGCGCGTCCAGATCCGCCTCGGCCAGCGGCGCCAGCACCATACTGCCGGCGGCGTGCACGACCACGTCGACTCCGCCGTAGGTCTCGGTCGTGGTGTCGAAGAGCGCGGCGACGGCCGTCTCGTCGGCGACATCGGCCTGGACCGCGATCGCCCGCCCGCCGTCACCGGTGATGGCCTCGACCGCCGCGTCGGCCTCCTCCTTGTTGCCCGCGTAGTTGACCACGACCGCGTAGCCGTCCGCCGCGAGGCGCTCCGCGCTCCGTCGGCCGATCCCCCGCGAGCCGCCCGTGACGATGGCGACCCGGCGCGCGGAAGCCGCACCCGCGGCGCCCTGCGCGCGTCCCCCCTGCCCCGCGTCTCCCGCGCTCCCGGCGTCCCCCGCACTCCCGGCGCGCCCCGCGTTACCAGCGTTCTCGATCCGCTCGGCGTTCTCAGGCATGACCATGCTCCGTTCCGGTCGGGGCGCATCCTCCGCACCCACCTGGAACAACGTTAACATCGATACGTTATCGACGCTACCCCAGGCCTCGTAGCCACGTTCCGCAGAACTCGCAGCCATGTTCCCCAGGTCTCGTGGCCACGTTCTCCAGGTCTCGTGGCCATGTTTCAGACACCCGTCACGAGCCGTCAGATCCTGAAACGACACCCCCTCATCGCACCCCGGACACCGCGCAAAGCCCGACAATCGCCGCGTCCCGCCCGTTATTTGTTGTCGACAGCAGAACCAACCATGGCAGCTTCGTGCACAACTCTTGACGTGTCCGAAACACGAGAGAAGCATCTCCCCTACCGAGAGAGCGCTCTCCGGTATACCTCTCGCTCCGCCTGCCCGATGTCTGACGACTCAGGAGACCTGCCCATGCACGCTCCTCCGCTCACTTCCCCGGTGTTCCGGAGATCCGCTCCGGGACGTCGGCGAGGCCTGGCCGCTTCGGTCGCGGCCACTCTGATCGCCTCACTGCTGCTCCTCATCCCCAGCACGACCGCCCAGGCCGCACCCACCTTGCTCTCCCAGGGCAAGCCGGTGACAGCTTCCAGCCAGGAGAACGGCGGCACCCCCGCCTCGGCCGCCAACGACGGGAACACCGGCACCCGTTGGTCGAGCGCCGCGTCCGACCCGCAGTGGATCCAGATCGACCTCGGATCCAGTGTCGCCGTCAGTCAGATCGTCCTGAACTGGGAGGCCGCGTACGCCAAGGCCTACAAGATCGAGTTCTCGGCCAACGGCACCAGCGGCTGGACGCAGGCCTACGCCACCACCACCAGCCCCGGTGGCACGGAGACCCTGAACGTGTCGGGCACCGCCCGCTTCGTACGGCTCACGGGCACCACGCGGGCCACCCAGTGGGGTTACTCGCTCTGGGAGTTCCAGGTCTTCGGCGGCACCTCGGGCGGCACCGGCGACCCGATCCCGGGCGGCGGGGACCTCGGTCCCAACGTCGTGGTCTTCGACCCGTCGACCCCGAACATCCAGGGCAGGCTGGACCAGATCTTCAAGCAGCAGGAGTCCGACCAGTTCGGCGCCGGCCGCTACCAACTGCTGTTCAAGCCCGGCACGTACAACAACATCAACGCCCAACTGGGCTTCTACACCTCGATCTCGGGCCTCGGCCTCTCCCCGGACGACACCACCTTCAACGGTGATGTGACCGTGGACGCCGGATGGTTCAACGGAAACGCCACCCAGAACTTCTGGCGCTCCGCCGAGAACCTGGCACTCAACCCGGTCAGCGGCACCAACCGGTGGGCGGTCGCGCAGGCCGCGCCGTTCCGCCGTATGCACGTCAAGGGCGGGCTCAACCTCGCCCCCAACGGCTACGGCTGGGCCAGTGGCGGCTACATCGCCGACAGCAAGATCGACGGCACCGTCGGCCCGTACTCCCAGCAGCAGTGGTACACCCGTGACAGCTCCGTCGGCGGCTGGACCAACGGCGTCTGGAACATGGTGTTCTCCGGGGTCGAGGGCGCTCCCGCGCAGAGCTTCCCGAACCCGCCGTACACCACGCTGAACAACACGCCCGTCTCCCGCGAGAAGCCGTTCCTCTACCTGGACGGCAACGCGTACAAGGTGTTCGTTCCCGCCAAGCGCACCAACGCGCGCGGCACCACCTGGGGCAACGGCGCCCCGCAGGGCCAGTCCCTGCCGCTCGACCAGTTCTATGTCGTCAAGCCCGGCGCCACCGCGGCGACGATCAACCAGGCGCTCGCCCAGGGGCTCAACCTCCTGTTCACGCCGGGCATCTACCACATCGACCAGACCATCAACGTGAACCGCGCGAACACCGTGGTCCTCGGTCTGGGCCTCGCCACGATCATCCCGGACAACGGGGTGACCGCGATGAAGGTCGCCGATGTGGACGGAGTGAAGCTGGCCGGATTCCTGATCGACGCCGGTCCCGTGAACTCCCCCACGCTGCTGGAGGTCGGGCCGCAGGGCGCGTCCGCGGACCACTCCGTGAACCCGACCACGGTCCAGGACGTCTTCATCCGGATCGGTGGAGCGGGTCCCGGCAAGGCGACCACCAGCATGGTGATCAACAGTGACGACACCATCATCGACCACACCTGGGTCTGGCGTGCCGACCACGGCGCCGACGTCGGCTGGGAGACCAACCGCGCGGACTACGGCGTCCGGGTCAACGGTGACGACGTCCTGGCGACCGGTCTCTTCGTCGAACACTTCAACAAGTACGACGTGGAGTGGTACGGCGAGAACGGCAAGACGATCTTCTTCCAGAACGAGAAGGCGTACGACGCGCCGAACCAGGCCTCGATCCAGAACGGCAGCATCAAGGGGTACGCCGCCTACAAGGTCGCGGACTCCGTCAACAACCACGAGGGATGGGGTCTGGGCAGCTACTGCAACTACACCTCGGACCCGAACATCCAGCAGGACCATGGATTCCAGGCACCGGTCAAACCCGGTGTGAAGTTCCATGATCTCCTGGTGGTCTCCCTCGGCGGCATGGGTCAGTACAACCACGTCATCAACAACCTGGGCTCGCCGACGTCGGGAACCTCGACGGTCCCCTCGACCATCACCTCGTTCCCGTAGCACGCACGGCCCGGCCTCCCACGGAGGCCGGGCCGGTCCGTCCGGCGGCCGGCCCAGCCCTGCCGCCGGACGGCGCAACCGTTCATACGATCGGCTCGGTGTTATCACCGTAATGCTCCGGCGTGTCAGCACGCGCCGGAGCCCCGTTCATTCCGGGCCGGCGCCGGAATCGGCCCCCTTCGAGGGCGGCGCACTCCCCCGGCGCGCGAATGGCGACGCCTCGCGCCCCCGCCCAGACTTGACGGCATGTCGGGCAAACGAAGCGCGGGAATCCTCCTCTACCGGGTCATGGACTCCGGTCTCGAAGTGCTTCTCGGACACATGGGCGGACCGTATTGGTCAGCTCGTCATACCGCCGCCTGGACCATCCCCAAGGGTGAGTACGGATCAGCGGAACGGCCGCGGGACGCGGCCCGCCGGGAGTTCCAGGAGGAGCTGGGAGTGCCCGTGCCCGAGGGGCCCTGGACCCCCCTCGGCGAAGTCCGCCAAAAGAGCGGCAAGACCGTCACCGCCTGGGCTGTCGAGGGTGATCTGGACCCCGCGTCGGCCGTCTTCGGCACGTTCGCCATGGAGTGGCCCAGGGGGTCCGGAGTGGTGCGTGAGTTCCCCGAGCTGGACCGGGTCGGCTGGTTCCTTTTGCGGGACGCCGTGGAACCGCTGGTAACGGGACAGCGAGTGTTCCTCGAACGACTGGACGAGTGCATAGGCGACGACCTCCGCCGGCCCCCGTCCGGCCGCTAGACCACTCGCCGCCCCGAAACCGTCCGAACCGTCCGAGGAAGCGTCCAAGGAGCCGTCCAGGAGCCGTCGGGGCCCCGCCACCCAGTCCAGGAACCAGGAAAGGGCATCATCCTCCGTGCACCCTCGTACCTATGTCCTGATCACCGTCGGTACGGCTCTGCTGGCCGCCGCGGCCGTCCCCATCACCGTGCTCCCCGCCCTGGCCCAGTCCACCGACGAGCCGCCCCCCGCCGCCCCCGTGCCACGGGCCGAACGCCGCGGGGTCCCGGGACCGCCGGCCGGCAATCCCGCCGCGGGACCACCGCCGCCCGCCCGAAGACCGCCGGCCGGGGGCGGACCGGCCACCGAGGGAGGACCCGTCACCGCGGAGGCGCTGCTCTCCAAGGTCAGCCACTGCCAGCAGATCTCCAACGGTCTCTACCGCACCCGCGAGAGCTCCTCCACCGCGGTTCCCGTCTGCGACGCGAACGGTGCCGTGTTCTGGAAGGCCGACATGGACATCGACTGCGACGGCCAGGTGACGGACCGCTGCAACCTCAAGACCGACCCCTACTTCCAGAGCGCGACGGCCTACACGGAGTCCAGCGGCAGGGCGCTGAACGCCAAGGAACTGCCGTACATCGTCGTGCCGACCCCCAGCGCGATCTGGAACTACCGCTCCTCGGGCATCCGGGGCGGGTCCGTCGCCGCGGTCATCCACGGCGACCGGGTCCAGTACGCCGTCGTCGGTGACACCGGTCCGCCCGGGATCATCGGGGAGGGTTCGCTCGCCACGGCCCGCGGGCTCGGGATCTCGACCGACCCGTACGGCGGCGGCATCGGCGAGGGGGTGACCTACATCATCTTCAAGCACTCGGAAGTCGCGTCCCTGGAGGACCAGGACAGCGCCGCGCTCCAGGGCGAGGAGCTCGCCAGGCAGTTCCTGCTGGAGAACTGACGAAGGAACGGACGGCGCGACGGATGACGCGGAACGGATGACGGAGCGCGGGACGGATCCGACGGCGCGGGCGGCAGCGGAACGGGGGGTGGTGCACGGCGGGAGACCCGGCCGCACACCACCCCCCGTCGGCGGCCTTCCGCGGTCAGACGATGCCCTCGGAGATCTCCGACTGCTCGCGGGCGTTGCCGTACGCCTGCGGGGTGCTGTACGAGCCACGGGCCACGTACCACCACACCGTGGCGAGGACCAGCACCACGGCCAGGGCGATCACCGCGTAGTTCATCGAGTCGACGGTCACCGGGTTCGACTGCGGCAGACAGAAGAGGACGGTGACCACCGCCACCCACGCCACCGCGATCCAGCCGATCGGCCTGCTCCAGCGGCCCAGCGTCCAGGGGCCCGGCTCGAAGCGGTTGCCCGCGCGCAGCTTCAGATAGATCGGGATGGCGTACGCGGGGGTGATACCGATGACGTTGATGGCCGTCACCGCGCCGTACGCGGTCGTGGAGTACAGGGACGGTACGGCCAGCAGGCACGCGACGACGACCGAGAGCCAGACCGCGGGGACAGGGGTCTGCGTACGGCTGCTGACGCGGCGCCACAGCGCGGATCCCGGGAGCGCGTTGTCACGGCTGAAGGCGAACACCATCCGGCTGGCGGCGGCGACCTCGGCGTTGCCGCAGAAGAGCTGCGCCACGATCACGAGGAGCAGCAGGGCCGTGGCACCGCTGGTGCCCAGGGCGTCGATCAGGATCTGCGCGGGCGGCACACCGGTGTCGCTGTTGCGGGTGCCCGCGTAGTCCTGGATGGCGAAGGTGAGTCCGGCCAGCAGCGCGAAGCCGGCGATCCAGGAGACCCAGATGGCGCGGACGATACCGCGCGCGGCCGACACCGAGGCGTTGGAGGTCTCCTCGGAGAGATGCGCGGAGGCGTCGTACCCGGAGAAGGTGTACTGCGCCAGCAGCAGACCGATGGCCGCCACATAGATCGGATTCTCCCAGCCGGTCTCATTGACGAACTCGGTGAAGACGAACGACGGCGACTGGTGGCTGTCGGGAATGATCGCGAGCGCGCCGACGATGATGGCCACACCGGCCAGATGCCACCACACGCTGATCGAGTTGAGCACACTGACCAGCCGGACGCCGAACAGGTTCAGCGTGGCATGCAGCAGCAGGATGCACATGAATATGACCATGGTCCAGCCCGGCGTGGGGTCGAAGCCGAACTGGAGATTCAGGAAGGCCCCGGTGAAGAGCGCCGCGCCGTAGTCGATACCGGCGATCGCGCCCAGCAGTCCGAGCAGGTTCAGCCAGCCGGTGTACCAGCCCCACTTGCGTCCGCCCAGCCGGTCGGCCATGTAGTACAGAGCGCCCGAGGTGGGGTAGGCGCTGGTGACCTCGGCCAGTGCCATGCCCACACAGAGGACGAAGAGTCCGACGCCCGCCCAGCCCCAGAGCATCACCGAAGGGCCGCCGGCGCCCATGCCGAATCCGTACAGCGTCATACAGCCGGAGAGGATGGAGATGACCGAGAAGCTGATCGCGAAGTTGCCGAAGCCGCCCATACGGCGGGCGAGGACGGGCTGGTAGCCCAGCTCCCGCAGCCTCTGTTCTTCATCCTTCTGCGGCACGAGGTCGGCCTTCGACCACGTCGGCGGGGAAACGGACACGGAAGTACCTCCGGTGGGAAACGCACAGGTATAGGCGACAGGGACAGGGATCGTGCGGCGGTGCGGGCATGCGGGGCGGTACGTGTGCGGGTGCGGGGCGGGGCGGTACGGGGTGGGGCCGTGCGGTGCGGTACGTATGCGTGCGGTACGTACGCGGTGCGGGCGGAACCGTGCGGTGGGTACGGCCCCGGCGGGAGCGGCTCAGCCGGACGGTCCGTTCCGCCCCTCGCGGGCGCCGAGGCACCGGCTGCGGGCACGCAGGAACACGTCCTCGGCCTGGGCCGCGTCACCGGGACTCCGCGTACGGTACGCCCATGGCAGCGTGGCGTAGTAAGGCCCCAGCGCTTCGAACACCCGGGCCCCTTCATCGAATTGGAGCGAACCCCACAGGGCGTGCGCGAGATGGTTCAGATCGAGCAGCGACGCCTCGGCCAGAACCGCGTGGTCGAACCAGAGGCGCAGGGCCCGCAGGGCGTCCCGGGTCGCGTCCTCCGTCACCCAGTGGAGGTCCAGGGCCTTCTCGTTGCCGTTCTCGCGGCGGTAGCGCTCCACCCGGACATAGAGCGGCAGGGCGTGCAGCGGGGAGCCCTCATGAGCGGCGGAGGCCGCCCACTGAACGAAGTTGACGGCCTCGGAGAGCGATCCGTCGGCCCGTCGCGCATAGACGAACTGGAGCATGCGGTGGTAGGCCTCGCGGTTGAACGGGTCGCGCTTGTCGGCCTCGGCCAGCAGGCCCCAGGGGCCGGGGAACAGCATCGGCCCCGGCGGGGGCAGCCGGTGCTCCTCCATCTGCTGCCTGCCGTCGAGCTGGGCCAGTGCCAGCAGGCATACCCAGGGCACCGGGTCGGCCGGCGCGTGGCGGGTGGCGGCGCGGCACGCCTCCCATGCCTGCTGCCACAGTTCCTGGGTACGGGGATGTCCGTCACGGTGGGCCCGTACGGCCCGCTCCACCGTGACCCGGGTGTGCATCACCGTCGCGGCGAGGCTCCGCGGTTCCTCGGCGCGCCAGGCCTGTACGGCGTCGGAACCGGCGGCCACGGCGGCGAGGACCTGGGTCCGCTGGGTCCACTGCCCCCAGTCGGTCGTCTCGGCGAGGAGGTTGCGCATCGCGAGCCAGCGCCCGGTGCGCAGATCCTGTACCGCCGTGCGCAGTTCGTTGTCGTGACCGGCCGGGTGGTAGACCGGACGGAAGTGATCGCTCGCCATCAGCTCGGCTCCGTCCGCGCGGGCGAGGGCGGCCCGGCGTACGAGGATTCCGGGCACCCGGGCGCGGGGGACGGCGCGTGCGACGGCCGGCGGCAGGGCGGCCGGGCGGGGGAACCTAGCACCAGACCTCCACCCCCGTCCCTGGCGGCCCCTGGACACGGGCATGACACAGACGCGCAGGTGTCAGGAATCCGGACGCCCCGGGGGCTGTGCGGGGCCGGACACGACCGAGGAGGCGTCCGGCTGAAAAGATGGTCGTCATAGATCCTCTAGGACGGTGGGGGTGGAGCGATCCGGGGTGCGTCACACAGGCACGGGCCTGCCGTGGCCGCGGGCAGGAACGAAACCGGTCAGGGACGTCTGCCGCCGCGGCGATCAGTGTAGGGGCCCAAGTGACCACGCTCGAACACTTTGCTGATCTTTCGCAACTCTCCGTTGATCACGGCGGATTGAGCCCTTTCCCGTACGGGTGCCGGAACGGTTCGCCGGGCACCCTCACCACCACGGCCGCCGACGGTGCCCGGACGGCTCCTGAAACCCTTGACGCCCGCTCTGACCTGCACCACGCTTTCGCTCAGCGATCAGCCCCGGCAGCGGAAGGCCCCACTCGACCGAACAACCCCGAAGCGGCGGAAGCCGGCCGACCCGGCCCGGCCCCACCGGAGCCGCAGGAACAGACCTGAACCGACCCGGACCGATCTGAACCGATCTGAACCGATCTGAACCGACCGAAGATCCCTGAACCGAAGATCCCTGACACGAAGAAGCGGGACATGCCGCCAGCCCAGCACTCTCCCCACCCGCGCGCCGGCTCAGCCACCCGGCCGGTGCTCGCCATCGATCAGGGCACCTCGTCCACCAAGGCGCTGGTGATCTGCCCCGAACGAGGGGTGATCGGCACGGGATCGGCACCGGCGCCGCCCCGGTACGGCTCCGGCGGCCTGGTGGAGATCGATCCGGCCGTTCTGCTCGGCTCCGTGCTCGACGCGGGACGCGCGGCCCTCGCCGAGGCGGCGGAACCGGTCGCGGCCGTCGGTCTGGCCAACCAGGGCGAGACGGTCCTCGCCTGGGATCCCGCAACCGGCGCACCGCTCACCGACGCGATCGTCTGGCAGGACCGGCGCGCGGAGTCCCTCTGCGGTGAACTCGCCCCGCACGACGACCGGTTGAGGCACCTGACGGGGCTTCCGCTCGACCCGTACTTCGCCGCGCCCAAGATGGCGTGGATCCGGCGCCGGCTGACCCGCGAGGGCGCCGTCACCACCAGCGACTCCTGGCTGATCCACCGGCTGACCGGCGCGTTCGTCACGGACGCCGCGACCGCCGGGCGTACCCAGCTTCTCGACCTGGACCGTGTCGAATGGTCTGCGGAGGCCCTGGAGGTCTTCGGACTGTCCGACGAGGCGCTGCCCCGTGTCGTCGATACGGCGGGAACGGTCGGCACGACCACCGCCTTCGGTGCCGAGATCCCGCTGACCGGGGTGATCGTCGACCAGCAGGCCGCGCTGCTCGCCCAGAGCGTGACCGAACCGGGATCCGCCAAGTGCACCTACGGCACAGGGGCGTTCCTGCTCGCCCAGACCGGCGGCCGGCCGCGCCGGGGCACGTCGGGGCTGGTGAGCTGTGTCGCCTGGCGGCTCGGCGGGCACACCAGCTACTGCCTCGACGGGCAGGTCTACACGGCCGCGTCCGCCGTGGACTGGCTGACCGGCCTCGGGGTGATCTCCGGGGCTGCCGAGCTGGACACGGTCGGCTCGACCGTGGCGGACAGCGGCGGAGTCACCTTCGTACCGGCGCTCGCCGGACTCGCCGCGCCGTGGTGGCGCGGCGATCTGCGCGGCTCGATCGGCGGGCTGGGGCTCGACACCGGGGCCGGGCATCTTGTGCGGGCGCTCTGCGAGGGCATCGCCGCCCAGGTCGTGGAGCTCGCGGACGCGGTGGCCGCCGATCTCGGGGAACCGCTGACGAGTCTGCGGGTGGACGGCGGTCTGACGAGGTCGGCGCTGCTGATGCAGACCCAGGCCGATCTGCTGCAACGGCCCGTCGAGGTCTCGGCGTTGCCCGATGCCACGGCGCTGGGCGTGGGCGCGCTCGCCCGTCTCGGCCTCGACGCGGCGCTGACGCCCGGCGAGGCGGTGCCGGAGTGGAAGCCCGCGGCGGTCTACGAACCACGGATCGGTGCGGCAGAGGCGGCCGACCGTCTCGGTGTCTTCCGCTCGGCGGTGGCCACGCTCCTCGACCGTACGCCGGCTCCACCCCCGCCCCCGCGCGCGGCCTCCGCCACGGAACACTGAGGACACGAAGTCCGAGTCCGAGTCCGAGTCCACGCCCGAGTCCACGCCCGAGTCCACGTCCGGAACTGGAGCACCATGGCTGTCACCACCTCCGGGGCGCTGCCGGACGCGGTGTACGACATCGTCGTCATCGGCGCCGGAGTCGTCGGCACCGCCATCGCGCGGGAACTCGGCGGCTATCCGCTGCGTGTCGCGCTGGTGGAGGCGTCCGACGATGTCGGCGACGGCACCTCCAAGGCCAACACGGCCATCCTGCACACCGGTTTCGACGCCGTCCCCGGCTCGCTGGAGTCCCGGCTGGTACGGGAGGGGCAGCGACGGCTGGCCGCCTACGCCGCCGAGGCCGGTATCCCCGTCGAGCCGGTCGGCGCGCTGCTCGTCGCCTGGGACGACGAACAACTGGCCGCCCTGCCACGGCTGGTGGAGAAGGCCGAGCGCAACGGGTACCGCGAGACCCGGATCATCGGCGCGGAGGAGCTGTACGCCCGCGAACCCTCTCTCGGCCCCGGTGCGCTGGGCGGGCTCGACGTCCCCGGCGAGAGCGTCATCTGCCCGTGGACGACGACGCTCGCGTACGCCACCCAGGCCGTCCGCGCCGGTGTCGATCTGCATCTCAACTGCGCGGTGGAGGGGGCCGACGGCGGGGCTCCCCATGAACTCAGGACCAGCCGGGGCACGTTGCGCACGCGCGTCCTGATCAACGCCGCCGGACTGTACGCCGACGAGATCGACCGATGGCTCGGCCACACCGACTTCACCGTGACACCCCGGCGCGGTCAGCTCATGGTCTTCGACAAGTTCGCCCGCGCTCTGGTCCGCCATATCCTGCTGCCGGTGCCCACCGCGCTCGGCAAGGGGGTGCTGGTGGCACCGACGGTGTACGGCAATGTGCTGCTCGGCCCGACCGCCGAGGACCTGGACGACAGGACGGCGACCGGCTCCACGGCGGAGGGCCTGGCCTTTCTGCGCGAGCGGGGCGGGCGGGTCCTGCCCGCGCTGCTCGACGAGGAGGTCACGGCCGTCTACGCGGGACTGCGCGCCGCCACCGAGCACGACGACTACCGGATCCGCTGCCACGCGGAGCAGCGGTACGTGACGGTGGGCGGCATCCGTTCCACGGGACTCACGGCGTCGATGGCGATCGCCGCGCATGTCGTGGAGCTGCTCGCCGACGCGGGCGTGAAGCTCGGGACACCGCGTAAACCCGAACCCGTACGGATGCCCAACATCGGTGAGGCGTTCCCGCGTCCTTACGAGCGCGCCGACCTGATCGCGGCCGATCCGGAGTACGGCCGGCTCGTCTGTCACTGCGAACGGGTCTCCCGGGGGGAGATCCGGGACGCTCTCGCCAGTACGATCGCGCCCAGCACGCCCGAGGGGCTGCGGCGGCGCACCCGCGCCCGGGGCGGCCGGTGCCAGGGGTTCCACTGCGGGGCCGCGGTGCGCGCGCTGTTCACCCCCGGAGCGACCGGCGCCCCCGACGCGTCAGAGGGCGGCGCACCATCCCCGCGGCCGGAGGTCGGACCATGAGCACGACGACGAACCGGGACGGCTCCTCCGTCCCCGGACCCGACCGGCGGCCGCGTACGGTCGATGTGCTGGTGATCGGCGCGGGTCCGGCCGGTCTGGCCGCGGCGGCCCGGCTGGCCGCCGCGGGCGCGGGAGCGGTCGAGGTCGTCGACCGCGAGGAGCAGGCCGGCGGCGTACCGCGCCACTGCTACCACTCGGGGTTCGGGCTGCGCGAACTGCGGCGCCCCCTGAGCGGTCCCGCGTACGCCCGCCACTGGTGCGATCTGGCGACCGGCGCGGGGGCCGCCCTGCGCACCGGGGTCTCCGTCACGGGCTGGGCGGGGCGGCCAGGACCGTCCGGCCCGGTGGCGGCCCCCGCGGGCGGGGCGGGTCCGCTCTCCGTGGACACCACCGGCCCGGACGGACTGGAACGCCTCACGGCACGGGCGGTCGTCCTGGCCACGGGCGCGCGGGAACGGCCGCGCAGCGCACGGCTGGTGCCGGGTACCAGGCCGGCCGGGGTGTTCACCACGGGCGAGGTGCAGCAGGCCGTCCATCTGCACCATCAGCACATCGGTCTGCGGGCGGTGGTCGTCGGCGCCGAACCCGTCGGCTACTCCGCCGTACGCACCCTGCGGGGCGCGGGGGTCGAGGTCGCGGCGATGGTGACGGACCAGCCGCACCACCAGTCCTCCTGGGCGTCGGGGTTCGACGCCCGGCTGCGGCACCGGGTCCCGCTGCTCACCGGGACCACGGTGACCGGACTCCTCGGCCGGGGCCGGCTCACCGGGGTCGCGCTGCGGCACACGGACGGCAGGACCACGACCGTCGCCTGTGACACGGTCGTCTTCACGGGCGACTGGATCCCGGACCATGAACTCGCCCGGCTCGGTGGCATCGCACTGGACCGGGGCACGCGGGGACCGGCGGTGGACACGGCGTTTCGTACGGCGGCGCCGGGGGTCTTCGCGGTCGGCAATCTGCTGCACGCCGTGGAGCCCGCGGGCACGGCGGCGCGGGAGGGGCGGCTGGTCGCCGGTCCCGTCCTGCGCTATCTCGCGGAGGGCGCCTGGCCGGGCGGTCAGGTGCCGGTGGAGGTCGACGCGCCCCTGCGGTGGGTCGCCCCGAACCGTATCGATCCCCATGGCCCCCGGCCGCCCCTGGGCCGGTTCACCCTGCGTACGACGCGCACGGCCGGCCGGCTGTCGGCGCTGGTCGTCACCCAGGACGGCCGTCTTCTGCACCGTGAGCGGCTGCGCCGGGCGGCGGTCCCCAATCGTCCTCTGTACGCCTCCGCCGACTGGATAGACCGCGCGCGCCCCGGCGGCGGCCCGGTCGTGATCTCGGCGGGCTGAGATCCCCGCGGGTGCCGGAATGTCCCGGGCCGGATGTCCCATGACGGACGGAACGGGCCGGGCGGAACGGGCCGGGTGGAACGGGCCGGGTGGAACGCGTCGGGTGGAACGCGTCGGGAACGGTCAGGCAGAGCCCAGGACCAGCGGAGAGCAGTCCGACTCCATGTCGAGCATCGCGAGCGCCGTGCCCACCTCCGGATGGAGCCTGCCGGAGTGGTTCGGGAAGGCGAATGTGTCGAGCACCGTCGCATCCGTCCCGGCGGCCGTAGCAGAAGCGAAGTCGTCCCTCAGGGCGTAGGCGCCAGGGCCGCGCACCCGGCCTGGTCGATGACCGAGAGCGGATCGCACCCGCCGCTTCCCCGCATGGTGAACGCCGAGTGACCGGCTTCCGTCCTGTGGCCATGGACACGGCGACGGTTCGCCGACGTCGGTGATCCCTGTGTGGTGATGGGTGTTCGCAGTTGGAATGTCGTTCACGCGCAGGCCACGCCGTGTGCCGAACATCGAGGAGTAGCCAGGGGACGATCCCCGGGCGCTCCTGCCGATGGGCTCGCACTCGGGAGACCGCACCCATGACACGCATACGCTCCGCAGTCACCGCTGTCGACCGCCGTTCCTTCCTCGCCGCGACCGGCGCGGTCGGCGTCTCCGCGGGCATCGGACTGGCACTCGGCGCGGGTGGCGGCTCCGGAGAGGCCGCCGCGGCGCCCGGGGCCTCCGCGCCCGCGGTGCCGGCCCCCCGTACGCCCGTCCCGTCCACGCCCGCCGGCACACCCTCCCGCGCCGTTCCCGCGCGTACGACGCTGGAGACGGTCGCCGCGCCGCGCGACTCCTCGGCGGCCTTCCGCCGTCTGGGCGACGGGCCCGGCTGGCGCCGCGTCGTACGGGAGTCGCTGGCGGCTCCCCGGGCGGGCCGCGCCGCACGGCGTACGGTGCTCAGCTCTTTCGTACAGCTCACCGATCTGCATCTGACGGATGTCCAGCATCCGGTGCGCACCGAGTATCTGCGCTCCCAGGGAGTCTCGGGATGGCGGCCCCAGGAGGCCCTCACCGTGCCGGGCGCGGTGGCGCTGATCGAGCAGATCAACGCCGTCAAGGCCGGACCCGCGACCGGCGAGCCGCTGTCCTTCGCCGTGACGACCGGCGACAACACCGACAACAACTCCCGGGCCGAACTCGACTGGTACCTCACGGTGATGAGCGGTGGCCGTATCACCCCCAACACCGGTGACGACCGCCGGTACGAAGGGGTGCAGAACTCCGACGAGCGGCTGTTCTGGCATCCGGAGGACTCCCGCCGCGACACCGACAAGGAGTACGGCTTCCCCCGTATCGACGGCTTCCTGGAGGCCGCGATCCGCTCCGTGAACAGCCCCGGGCTGCGGCTCCCCTGGTACTCGACCGTCGGCAACCACGACAGTCTGGCCAGCGGTGCCATGGCCGACCGCAGCGGCTATCTGGCCGAATTCGCCGTCGGGGCACGGAAGCTGTACGACATCCCGGACACGGACGCCGTGAAGCTGGCGAAGATCCTCGCCAAGGGCAGCATGCCCGGCGGCGGTGAACTGATCGAACTGCTGCGCCGGTCGAGGCGCGGGATGCGCTCCGTCACCCCCGACCCGGGCCGGGCGCCGTTCGGCCCGCGCGAGTATCTGGCCGCGCATCTCGACCCGGCGCGCGGGGGCGCGGGCCCTGTCGGACACGGCTACAGCCAGGCCAATCTGGACAGTGACACGCTCTACTACACCTTCCCCATGGGCGAGAACATCACGGGGATCAGCCTGGACACCACGGACCGTGCCGGGCACTTCACGGGCTCGCTCGACACGACCCAGTTCACCTGGCTGGAGCGGACGCTCAAGGAGCACCGGGACGGTTACGTCGTGGTCTTCAGCCATCACAACAGCTGGACGATGACCAACACGCATCCCGATCCCGCCCGTCCCCGCGAGGGCCGGCACAACGGCGAGGAGGTGCTGGCGCTGCTCAACCGGCACCGTCCTGTGCTGGCCTGGGTCAACGGTCACAGCCACCGGAACTCGATCAACGCGCGCGGTTCCTTCTGGGAGATCTCCACGGCCTCGCACATCGACTTCCCCCAGCTCGCGAGGATCATCGAGATCACCGACAACCGGGACGGCACCCTGTCCCTGTTCACCACCCTGATCGAGTCGGCGGCCCCGCACCGGACGGACTTCCACGATCTGTCACAGACCGGTCTGGCCGCGCTCTACCGGGAGCTGGCGCACAACGCGCCGGGCTCCACCACTGCCCCCGCGGGCAAGCTGATGGACCGCAACACCGAACTGCTCATCACCCGCTGATCCATTGTGATCACTCGCTGATCAGACCCTGGAGCGCCGGGGCGTACAGCGCGGCCAGACGCTCCGGCGTGACCCGGGCGTTCGCGCCCTCGCGGTGCAGACTGAGCGTGGCCCCGAGGCCGAGGAGCTGCCCGACGATCAGCTCGGCCCGCACGGCGCGTTCGCGGCCGGTCAGAAGGGCCGTCAGCCGTCGGGTGATCTGCTCGGTGAAGCGTTCGCGCAGCAGGGTGCGCTCGTCGTCGTTGCCGAGGGCGAACACGACGCGCAGCAGCGGGTCTCCCCGCTGCTGCTCGCGACGGCTGCGGACCAAGGTCAGCACCATATGGTGGCCGAGCGCGTCCAGGGGCGCCGCGAAGAGCTGATCGGCCGCGGGGCCGAAGTCCGCGACGGTGTTGAACAGCCGCTCCTTGGTGCTGAAGTGCTTGACGATGAGCGAGGCACTCACCCCGGCGTCGGCGGCGATGTCCCGCAGCGTCACCTCGGCATAGGGGCGCAGGGCGAAGGCGCGCCGCGCGGCCCGCAGGATCGCGGCACGCCCCGTACCCGCCTCCGGGGAAGGTGTCCCGCCGGTCCCGCCGGCCGTCCCGCCGTCAGCCGCCCCGGCGCCGGCCGCCCCGCCATCGGCGGCTCCGTCCGCTCTCCGCCCGTTCATGTGCCCTCCTGGGCCAGCGACGCCGTACGGTCGTCCCGCCCGACGGTACCGGTGGCCTTGATCCGCTGCGGCGGCAGGCACAGCGTGACGGCCAGGGCGAGCAGCGCCGCACCGCCCGCGATGAGGAAGACCAGCAGATAGGCGTGGAGGGTGGGGGCCGTGCGGCCGTCCACCTCGAAGGTGAGACGGGTGAGCACGGCGGCGACGGTGGCGCTGCAGAACGCCTGTCCGACCGAGCGCATCAGGGTGTTGAGACCGTTGGCCGCGCCGGTCTCGGCGACCGGCACCGCACGCATCACCAGGGCGGGCAGCGCGGAGTAGGCGATCGCGGTCCCCGCCGCCACGACGGTCGCCCCGAGGATGATCGTCCAGAGCCGATGGCTGGTGAAGAAGCGCACCACATAGCCGACCGCCAGCACGGCCGAGGCGATCGCCAGCGCGGTCTTGGGGCCGTGAGCGGCGGAGATCCTCGCGGAGACCGGCGACAGCGCCACCATGGCGAGTCCGCCGGGCAGCAGACAGAGTCCGCTCACGACGATGGACGCGCCGAGCCCGTACCCGGTGCTCGTGGGTTCCTGCACCATCTGCGCGGTGGCCAGGGAGTTGGCGTAGAAGGCGAAGCCGATCAGCAGGGCGGCGACATTGGTCAGCAGGACGGCGGGCCGCGCGGAGACGCGCAGGTCGACCATGGGGGTGGGGGCGCGCAGTTCGTACCAGCCCCAGACCGCTCCGACCACCGCGGCGAGGACGAGCAGTCCGAGCGTACGGACGGATGTCCACCCCCAGGAGCCGCCCTGGGTGACCGCGACCAGCAGACAGAGCAGGGCCATGGAGAGCCCGAGGGCGCCCGGAGCGTCGAACCGGCCCCGGGTGCGCCGCGGCGACTCCGGTACGCAGAGCAGCACCAGCACGATGTCGAGCAGGCCGAGCCCGGCCGAGGCCCAGAACATGGTGTGCCAGTCGTAGTGCTCCACGACCAGGGCGGCGACGGGCAGTCCGACGGCCGCTCCGATGCCCAGCGTCGAGCTCATCAGCGCGACCGAGGACAGCACCCGCCCGGGAGCCAGCTCGTCGCGCATGATGCTGATGCCCAGGGGGACGACGGCGAGCGCCGCGCCCTGGAGCGCGCGGCCGGCGATCAGCACCCCGATCTGGGAGCTGACGGCGCAGAGCACGGAACCGGCGGCCAGCACGGCGAGGGAGGCGAGGAGCACCCGGCGCTTGCCGTACATGTCACCGACCCGGCCGAGTACGGGGGTGCAGATGGCTCCGGTCAGCAGCGTGACGGTGACCAGCCAGCTCGCGGCGGTGGGGCTGGCGCCGGTGAGCGCCGGGACATGCGGGAGGAGAGGGACGACCAGCGTCTGCATGACGGCGACGACCACTCCGCAGAACGCCAGGACGGCGACCAGGAAGCGGGGGTGGGGCGCGGCGGCGGGCTGGTGGGGCGCGGCGGCGGGCTCGGATATCGCTTCTCTCGCTTCGGCCATCTCTCTCCGTACCGACACAAAGGGGGCAGGGGCGCGTCCGGCGCGCACGGTCGGGGTGCACAGCCGTTCACCCCCAGGGTAAACACGTGTGCACCCCTGCGGCACACCAGGACCGCACCCGGTGGTCACCGGGGCGGGCACCACCCGGACGCCGGCTGTCCGAGCGACCCGGCACACTGTGAGAGGCGGTTCCCGGTCCGGCGCCCGCCCCGAACGACCGCCGTGGGAGGCACGATGGCGCTCCAGATCAGCGCGACCAACCCCGAGCAGCCCGCCGTGCTTCTCGATCTGCCGTGGAACGAGCCGCTGGACCAGTGGCCCGACGCGTGTCTGGTGGCCCTTCCCCGCGGTATCTCACGCCATGTCGTCCGCTTCGCGTCGGCGGGGCCCGAGGTGGTGGCGGTCAAGGAGATATCCGAGCGGGGCGCGGTGCGTGAGTTCGGGCTGCTGCGCGATCTGCACCGGCTCGGTATCCCCGCGGTGGACCCGCTGGCGGTGGTGACGGGACGGGTGGGCGCGGACGGCGAGCCGCTGGAGCCCGCACTGATCACCCGCCATCTCAAGGGGTCCCTCCCCTACCGCTCCATGTTCGAGTCGACGATGCGCCCCACGACCGTCAAGCGGCTCATGGACGCGCTGGCGGTCCTGCTGGTACGCCTGCATCTCGCCGGTTTCGCGTGGGGCGACTGCTCGCTCTCCAACGCGCTCTTCCGCCGGGACGCCGGGGCGTACGCCGCGTATCTGGTGGACGCCGAGACGGGGCAGATCCAGCAGAACCTGAGCCGGGGCCAGCGGGAGTACGACATCGAGCTGGCCCGGGTGAACATCGCCGGGGAGCTGATGGACCTGGAGGCGTCGGGCGCGCTCCATCCGTCCGTGGACCCGGTGCCGTTCGGCGCGGCGATCGTCCAGCGGTACGAGGACCTCTGGCACGAGGTGACACGCGAGTCGGTGTACCCGGTGGACAAGCGGCACTACATCGACCGGCGTATCCGGCGTCTGAACGATCTGGGCTTCGACGTGGCGGAGATGCAGATCGAACGCTCCCCGGTGGGCGACACGGTGACCTTTCTGCCGAAGGTGGTGGACGCGGGCCACCACCAGCGGCAGCTTCTGCGGCTGACCGGTCTGGACGCCGAGGAGAACCAGGCGCGGCGGCTGCTCAACGACCTGGAGAGCTGGATGGCCGGCGAGGAGGACTACGCGCCGGGCGATCCGCTGGGGGCCCGCCCCGAGGTGCTGGCCCACCGCTGGGTCCGTGATGTCTTCCGGCCGACGGTACGGGCCGTGCCGCTGGAGCTGCGCGGCGAGATGGACGCGGCGCAGATCTACCACGAGGTGCTGGAGCACCGCTGGTATCTGTCGGAGCGCGCGGGGCGCGATGTGGGTCTGGAGGCGACCATCGAGGACTACCTCACCCAGGTGCTGCCCCACTCGCTGAAGGCGATGGCCCCGCCGACGGCGGAGTCGTCCAACGGCCTGTCCCCCTGACGGCGTGTGGGGAGCACGAGCCACGCCTGCACCGTCACTGGAGGGCGCGTACGGCCGCCGCGAAGAGTGAGGGCATCCGGGCCGCGGCCGGGACGATCAGCCGGGCGCCCGCCCTGTGTCCGCTCACCCGGAGCAGCCCCTCCGTCAGCAGCCGGTGGCGCCGCGAGAGCCTGCGCCACTCGTCCTCGTACGCCTGCGGCCGACCCGCCCGCAGACACCGTACGGCCGCCTCCGCCGACGCCAGCGCGAGCGCGATGCCCTCGCCGGTGAGTGCGTCGACATAGCCCGCCGCGTCCCCCACGAGCAGTACCCGGCCCGCGGTACGGCCGCGCACCCGCTGGCGCAGCGGCCCCGCCCCGCGCACCGCGTTCGCGGGCTCCCCGTCCAGCAGGGAGAGCAGCCGGGGGAAGCCAGCGAGATGGTCGTCGTAGCCGCGCCGCGCCGTGCTCAGCACGGCCACCCCGACCAGGTCGTCGGCCACCGGCGTCACATACGCCTCCCCGCCCGACGACCAGTGGACCTCCACGAAGTCCGTCCAGGGCTTCATACGGTAGTGGCGCCGCAGGCCGTAGCGCCGGGGCCGGCGGTCGGGCAGGCTCAGACCGAGACTGTGCCGCACGGGCGAGTGCAGTCCGTCCGCGGCCACCAGCCAGCGGGCCCGCAGCCCGCCCGCGCTCACGCCGTCCGCGTTCTGCGCGATCTCGCCGGCCCGGCCGGTCACGAAGGTCACCCCGGCCTCCTCGGCCCGCCGGACCAGCGCCGTGTGCAGCTCCGTTCGGCGTATCCCGAGCCCGGGTCCGTCGTGGAAGGGCGCCTCGGCCCGGTGGGAGCCGTGTACGTACCGGATCCCGCGCAGCGGATGGCCGCGTGGCAGGTCGAGTCCGAGCGCGGTCAGCGCACGGACGCCACTGGGCATCACGCCTTCCCCGCAGGCCTTGTCGACCGGGGTGGCGCGCGGTTCGATCACCACCGTCTCCAGTCCCGCCAGCGTGGCGTGGACCGCCGTGGCGAGTCCGGCGGGCCCGCCGCCCACCACCAGCAGATCGATCATGGGTGCGCGCCGGCGACGGCCGTCTCCAGCGCGCGGTTCTCGCACCGTATCCGGACGGTCAGCAGCGCCGCGTTGAGCGCGGTGAACAGCAGCGCGGTGATCCAGGCGCCGTGCACCAGCGGCAGTGCCACCCCCTCGGCCACCACCGCCGCGTAGTTGGGGTGCCGCAGCATCCGGTAGGGGCCGCCCGTGACCAGCGGGAGCCCCGGCACGACCAGCACCCTGGTGTTCCAGCGCGGCCCCAGCGTACGGATGCACCACCAGCGCAGCCCCTGGGCGGCCACCACGACGGCGAGCATCGTCCAGCCGAGCGCCGGGGCGAAGGGACGGCCGGCCAGCCACACCTCGGCGAGACAGCCGACCAGCAGACCGGTGTGCAGGACGACCATCGGCGGGTAGTGCCCCCGCCCTCGCTCGACGGCGCCGCGCGCCAGACTCCAGCGCGCGTTGCGGCGGGCGACGACCAGTTCGGCGACGCGCTCCGCGCCGACGGCCAGCACCAGCACGGTGTACCAGATCATCTCTCCCCGTCCCTCCGCGCCGGTCCCGGCGGCCCGCCCGGCCCTACCACCGGAGCAGTACCAGTTCGGAGCAGAATCCCGGCCCCATGGCGAGCATCAGTCCGGCGGTCCCGGGCGGTGGCGGCCGCTCCGCCAGCGTGTCGCGCAGTACGTGCAGCACGGAGGACGAGGACAGGTTCCCCACCGCCGCCAGCGAACGCCAGGTCATGTCGAGCGCCCCGTCGGGCAGTTCGAGTGCCTCCTCGACGGCCTCCAGCACCTTGGGCCCGCCGGGATGGCACACCCACGCGGTGATGTCCTCGCGCCGCAGACCGTGCTCGGCGAGGAATCCGTCGACCTCCTCCGGGAGGTTCTTGCGTACGAGGTCGGGAACGCTCGCGTCGAGGACGATACGGAAGCCGGAACCGGTGATGTCCCACCCCATGGCCCCCTCGGTGTCCGGATAGAGACAGCTGCGGGTGTCGATGACGGTGGGACCGGCGGACCCCGCGGGCCGACGCCCGGCCCCGCAGGCCACCACGGCCGCCGCGCCGTCGCCGAAGAGTCCGGTGGCCACGAGATTGGCGGGTGACGAATCGTTTCGCTGGAAGGTGAGCGAACACAGCTCGACCGAGAGCAGCACGGCCACGTCGTCCGGCCGTCCCAGCAGGTAGTCGTGGAGCCGGGCGACTCCCGCCGCCCCCGCCACACAGCCGAGTCCGAAGACCGGCACCCGTCTGACATCGCGGCGCAGACCGAGCCGCGACACGAGGCGCGCGTCCACCGAGGGCGCGGCGATGCCCGTCACCGAGGTGAACATCAGCAGATCGACATCGCGCGGCGAGAGACCCGCGGTGGCCAGCGCCGCGCCGACGACCTCGGCTCCCAGCGGTACGGCCGCGGCGATGAAGGCGTCGTTGACCTCACCGAAGTCCTTGAGCCCCGCGTACTGGTCGAGGGGCAGGGCCGTATGGCGCGTGCGCACCCGTGCGCCGCTGTGCAGCCGGTCCAGTACCCGGCGGTCGGCGGCCTCGGGCAGGCAGACCTCGGCGACCATGTCCGTGAGGTCCTGCTGGGAGTGCTGATGCGGAGCCAGGGCTCCATGGACGGCTGCGATGCGAGTCATCTGCGGTCCGAGGTAGGGGGCGACTGACGAGCAATCCCTGCCCCCGCACCGCCGCGTCACACGCGAAGTCGCCTGTACGGCCCCGCGACAGCGATATCACGCCGGATCCGCGACAGCCGGTCCCCCACGTGACGGGTCGTCCGGCGCCGGTGCACTCGTCCGGTGGCGGCACGCTGCCTACGATGGCCGCGTGGACGCAATCGACGGGGCGCGCGCGGCCGACCGGACGGACCGTCACGCTGTACCGGATCTTCCGGGGGCGTCGGCCCTTCCCGGTGGACGGGACCTTCCCGGCCGGAGGGGAAGCACCGGCCGGGATCAGCGCGGCGGCGCACCGGGACGGTGGGCGCGCCGCACCACCGCCCTGTTCGGCGCGTGCCACCCGCTGCCGACCGCCGCGGTGACGCTGCTGGCCGCCGGACTCGCGATGGCCGCCGGACAGGACGCGGCCGGATGTCTGCTGGTGTCCGCCGCCGTGCTGACCGGGCAGTTGTCGGTCGGCTGGAGCAACGACGCCGTCGACGCGGCGCGTGACACCGCCGCCGGACGGGGCGCCAAGCCCGTGGTGCGCGGCGCCGTGGGCGCGCGGGCCGTGGGGACCGCGGCGCTCGTCGCGCTGGCTCTCTGCGTACCGCTGTCCCTCGCGTACGGGCGGCTCGCCGGTGCGGTGCACCTCGTCGGGGTGGTCGCGGCGTGGGCGTACAACGTCCGGCTCAAGTCGACCCTCCTGTCGTGGCTGCCGTACGCGGTCGGATTCGCCGCGCTGCCCGCCTTCGTGACGCTGGGTCTGCCGGGGCAGCCCCGGCCCGCCTGGTGGATCGTCACGGCGGCGGCGCTAATGGGCGTCGGCGCGCATCTCGGCAATGTGCTGCCCGACATCGACACCGATCTGGCTCAGGGCGTACGCGGCTGGCCGCAGCGGCTGGGAGCGTCCCGGACCCGGCTGCTGCTGCCCGCTCCCCTGCTCGCGGCGACGGCCCTGCTCGTGCTCGGCGGCCCGCCGGGCGCGTTCGGTGCCGCCGCCGTGGCCGTGGCCCTGGTCGCGGGGGCCGGCGGCGCGCTGATGGGCCGGCACCGGCCGAGGCTTCCCTTCCTCGCGGCGATCCTGGTAGCGGGCGTCGATGTCACGCTGCTGCTCCGGCAGGGGACGGCTCTGTCCTGAGCCGGCCCCGGCCGGTGGGGGGCCGGCCGGGGCCGGTCGGACGGTGCCGGCCAGGAGCCGGGGGAACGGTGCCGACCGGGAGCCGGGGGGACCGTACCGGCCGGCCGGACCGCGGTCAGCCGGTGGCGGCGGCCCCGGCGGCGGACGGGGCGAGCCTGCTGCGGAGGAAGGCGAGCGTGCGCTCCCACGCCGGCTCGGCCGCCTCCGCGCGGTACACCTGGGGCCGGGTGTCGTTGAAGAAGGCGTGGCCCGCCCCCGGGTAGAGCCTGAAGTCCGGGACGATGCCCGACTGGGACTCGATCGTGCTCCGGAGTTCGTCGAGGGTCTCGGGCGGCACGGTGTGGTCCTCCTCACCGTAATGGCCGAGAATCTCCGCCCGGAGGTGCGAGAAGTCCGGCATGCCGTCCCGGACGACACCGTAGAACGGCACGGCGGCGGAGACCCGCTCGTCACGGGCGGCCAACTGGAGCACGAATCCGCCGCCCATGCAGAAGCCGACGGCTCCGACCGTGTCGCCGTCCGTCCCGGGCCGCGAGAGAAGGTAGCCGACCGCGCCGGAGAGCAGTTCGACGCCCCGCTCGGTGGGCAGCTCGGTCATCATGCGCAGCGCCTCGTCGGAGTCGTGGGCGACCCGGCCGCCGAACAGGTCGGGGGCGAGCGCGACAAAGCCCTCCTGGGCGAAGCGGTCGGTGACGTCCTTGATATGGGCGGTCAGCCCCCACCACTCCTGGATGACGATGACGCCGGGGCCGTGTCCGGCGGGCGGTACGGCGAGATAGCCGTACGCGGTGCTCCCGGCACTCGGGAACGAGACGTTCTGGAAAGTGGGCTCGCTGGCCATGGACGGTGCTCCTCAGACGGTGGGCGGTGACACCGGGACCGGGTCGCCGGTGAGACCAAGATCGTAAGGAGCGGAGGGGCCGGCGTGTGCGCGCCGCTCGGTCATGTGCCGTCGCGGGGTGTCCCGGGAGCCCTCGCAGCGGTGTCCCGCGACCCGGCGCGCACCGTGGCTCCACTGCCGCGACACGATCCTTCCGGTGGCCGAACGCCCCCTCCCGGGTGAATCGAACGGGGCACGATGAGCCGACCGCCGGGGCCGGCCGGGGGCCGCCGGGCCTTCTCGGAACCCTGTCCGACGATTCGCCCCTCGCGGCCCGTTACACGCCCTTGATCAGGTCCGTTGTCCGAGCGCCCGTATCCGTCGCCGTCGTTTCAGGAGGACTCATGTTCCCCGTTCCCCGACCCGCCCGCACCCGCCGTGCACCGCGCCCGTTCACGTACGGTGGCGCGGCCCCCGGCGCGACCGTACGCCGGGCCGACGCCGAAGGCGGTGCCGACACGTGAGGCCGCCCCGCTTACGGTCCCCGCTCCGCCGCCGGTCCCCGCTCCCCGGGCCGCCCCGGCCCCGTCCGCGCTTCCGATGGGGCAGGAGGCCGTACATCCAGAACTCCCCGCCCGAGCAACTGCTCTTCGGCGGCCGGCTGAAGAGCGCCTGGGGCTGGGCCGTCCACGAGGGCGCGCCGCTGCGGACCTCGTTCTGGACGATCCTGCGGCAGATCCCCCGGCTGGTGGGCCATACGGTGTCGCTGGCCTGGCGGGCCGACCGCGCCGCGCTCACCGTCGTCGCGATCGCCCAGCTCGGACAGGCCGCGGCCACCGTCTTCGGGCTGCTGGCCACCAACCGGGTGCTGGTCAGCCTCTTCACCGCGGGCCCCACGGCGGACCGCATCGCCGAGGCGCTGCCCTCGCTGCTGCTGGTCGGCGGGGCCGGGGCGGTGGCGGCCGTGCTGCGCGCGGTCACCTTCGGCGGCACCGGCCGGCTGGAGCCGAAGGTGGAGCGACTGGCCGCGCTGACCATGCTCACCCCGGTGATCCGGGTGGAGATGGAGCATCTGGAGCAGCCGGAGTTCCACAAGATCCTCGACTCGGGGCAGCACGGCCAGACCGCCGCCCGCCAGTTGATCCAGCACACCCTGGGCATCGTCGAATCGCTGATGGCGCTGATCGCGGTCAGCGGGGTGCTCGCGGTGCTGCATCCCGTGCTGCTGCCCCTGCTGATCGCCGTCGTGGTGCCCAAGGCGTGGGGCACGGTCAGGGCGGCCCGCCGCAGCTACGAGTCGATCCAGGTGTGGATCGAGCACGTACGGCAGCAGAGCGCGCTGCGCAGGCTGCTGATCTCCCAGCAGGCGGGACCGGAGCTGCGGGTGCACGGCGCGGGCCCCTTCCTGCTGGAGCAGTTCGACCGGATGGGCGTCGAGGCCGCGGAGGAGCAGACGAAGCTCGCGCACCGGGAGGCCGGCACCGATCTGCTGACCTCGGCGCTGTCCGGGGTGACCGCCGCGGTGACCTACGGCCTGCTGGCCTGGCTGCTCACCCATGGCCATATGCCGCTCGCCTCGGGTGCCACGGCCGCGCTCGCGCTGACCAACGGCACCTCGGGGCTGCGCCGTATGGTCACCCATATCCACCATCTGTACGAGCAGTCGCTGTTCATGACGGATCTGATCAAGGCGCGGGACGAGGCCACGCTCCGGGCCATTCCCGTCGGCGGCACTCCGGTGCCGGGGCCGCCCGGACTGATCGAGTTCGACCGGGTCTCCTTCACCTATCCCGGCCGCGGGACCCCGGCGCTCGACTCGGTGTCGCTGACCATCCGCCGGGGGCAGATCGTGGCCCTCGTCGGGGTCAACGGCAGTGGCAAGACGACGCTCAGCAAACTGCTCGCCGGGCTGTATCTGCCGTCGGACGGACAGATCCGCTGGGACGGGACCGATGTCCGCGAACTCGACCGTGACCAGGTGTTCGACCAGGTGGCGCTGGTGCTCCAGGACTACCAGCGGTGGCCGTTCACGGCACGCGCCAATGTCGCCATCAGCAGGCCGTCCGAGATCCATGACCCGGAGCGGCTGGAGACGGCCGCGGCACTGGCCGACGCGCACACGGTGGTCGGGGACCTGCCACGCGGCTGGGACACGCTGTGCGAGAAGGGGTACGAGGGCGGGGTGGACCTGTCGGGCGGTCAGTGGCAGCGGCTCGCCCTGGCCCGCGCGTACTACCGGCGGGCGGCCCTGCTGATCTGCGACGAACCGACGAGCAGTATGGATCCCGCGGCCGAGATCGCCGCGTTCCAGCAGATCCGCGATCTCGCGGGCGACGGGCAGACCGTCATCCTTGTCACCCACCGGCTGCACAGTGTCCGGTCGGCCGATGTGATCTATGTCCTGGACGGGGGCCGGCTGGTGGAGGCGGGCGACTTCGCGGCGCTGATGGCGGACGAGCACGAAGGGCCGGGCCTGTTCCGGGAGTTGTTCACGCTGCAGTCGGAGCAGTACCGGACGGGCGCGCCGGCCGTGCCCGCCCAGAACGGCTCGGCGGCGGCGGACCGGGGTGACCGGGCGGGCAGCGGCGCCCCGGAAAGTACGGGGTGACTCCGGCGCGGGCACGTGGCGGCTGTCCCGGGCGTTGTCCTGGTGGCTCTGTGCACCATCTGAGGAGAGATGACGGAATGGCTCTGTGGGACCGGTTCAAGGAATCAGCCACGACGATGCAGTCGCAGCTCATGGCGAAGAAGAACGACCTGAAGAGCGGTGCCTTCCGCGACGCGAGCATGGCCATGTGTGCCCTGGTCGCCGCGGCGGACGGCACGGTCGACCCCGCGGAGCGTCAGCGGGTCGCGTCCCTGATCACCACGAATGAGGTGCTGCGGAACTTCCCCGCGGAGGATCTCCAGCGCCGCTTCGACGCGGCGCTGGACAAGCTGACCGCCGACTTCGCGTTCGGCAAGGTCGGTGTCCTCCAGGAGGTCGCCAAGGCGAAGAAGAAGCCCGCCGAGGCACGGGCGGTGATCCAGATCGGCATTGTCATCGGCGGCGCGGACGGCCACTTCGACAAGCAGGAGCAGGCCGTGGTCCGGGAGGCCTGCTACGCGCTGGATCTGCCCCCGCACGAGTTCGACCTCTGAGGGCGGACACGGCGGGGCGGTGGCCGTTCCCGGCCACCGCCCCGCACCGCTTCAGGAGCTCTTCGCGGCCCGCTCGCCGGGCGCCTGCTTCGCGGGATCCTTCTTGAAGGCCCAGGCCATCTCCGGCTCCAGGGCGAACCGGAAGATCCGCTGGAACGGTGGCGTACAGAGCAGGGTGACGAGAACGGCGGCGGCGACCGAGACGACGACCGCGCCCACGGGCCGGTGCATCCACGCCGGGTCGTACCAGCCCCAGGTCCCCGCGCTCTGGACGACGAACCCGTGCAGCAGATAGCCGCAGAGCGTGCCGGCTCCCAGCGCCGTGACCCACAGCCGCCGGCCGGGCACCCAGGCGAAGAAGCAGGCGGTCAGCACGAGGGAGCAGCCGAAGAGCGCGAAGGTCATCAGCACCCCGGTCCACCACGGCACCCCCAGTTCCTCCGCGCTGTCACGGTGGAAGAACCAGGCCATGTTCATCCGGGTGACGGCCCAGTAGGCGAAGACCAGGGCGAGGGCGAAGACCGGTACGGCGATGATCCGCACCGCGCGGCGGCGGACGAGCAGGAAGTGCTCACGCTTCAGCACCATGCCGAGCACGAAGAACGGCAGGAACTGAAGGATCCGCTGAAGATCCAGGTCGTTGCCGATCTGGGGTGAGGTGGTGGCCAGCGCGGCGATCGCCAGAGCGAGCGGCAGCGGCCAGCGCACCAGCCGCCAGATGGGCGCCGTCATCCGCCAGATGAACAGCGCGAGCAGGAACCAGGTCAGGTACCACGGGTCGATCAGACTGATCGGCATGTCCGAATCGTCCGTGGTCCAGCGGTGGAAGAGGCTGTAGGCGACCTCGAACACGATGTACGGGACGGCGATGCCCGTGATCAGCCTGCGCACCCGGTCGGGCCGGAAGTCGAAATTCCGCGAGAAGTGACCGGAGATGATGATGAACGCCGGCATGTGGAAGGTGTAGACGACGATATAGACCGCCGAGACCGCACGGCTGCCGCTCCGCAGCGGCTCCCACGCGTGCGCCACGGCGACCAGGACGATCGCCAGATACTTGGCGTTGTCGAAGAAGGCGTCCCGGCTCTTGGCCGCCGGGGCCGTACGCGCGGCGGCCGGGGCCTGTGCCGAGGCGCCCGACACGGCCCGCGCCGACTGCTCGGTGATCTGCGTCATAGCGCCTCCCCGGGGGAACCTGGGGCGACGGGAACGCCTCTTGGCGGAGTGGTGGGAGGAATCAGCGGAGCGAACATTCAAGGCACCCTAACGAGTACGTCAACCAGGCGTTAACCCGGGTGTCACTCCCCGGCCGCCCTCACCCGCCGCCCCGGGGCCCCCGGACATCTGTCCGCGTACGCACCAGTTCCTCCGCGAGCTGTTCGATCCGGGTCCGCCAGGCGGCCAGCGCGGCGTCCGTGTCGAGGTCCTCGGGGCCGGTCTGGACAAGCACGAGCCGGGCGCCGTGCCCCGTACCACCCATCAGCTCCCAGGTGACCGTTCCGTGCTGCCGCCAGCTGTAGGTGAGCGAGTTCGGCGCCCGGACCTCCGTGACGGGGCCCGCCGGGGCCTTCTCCGTGGTGAAGCCCTCGGGGGCGGGCAGCCCTGCCACCGGCTCCATACCGGCCGAGAGGACGGCCCAGACCGTCTCGGCCGGCCGTACGAGCTGGCGTTCGAAGCGGATCCGGCTGCCGCCCTCGGCCCGCTCGGCGCCGCCCCGGTCGAGACCGAACCGTTTCACGTAGGACTCGTGCAGCGCGCCGCTCCGGTCGTGCACGGTCCCGATCGGCCCCGCGGCGGACAGAGTGGCGTCGGAGGCGGCGTCGGAGGGAGCGGAACCCGAAGGGGAAACAGCGCCCGGAGGAGCGGAACCCGAAGGAGCCGGGTGGTGGGGCAGGTCGTGCGGGGTGTCTCCTCGCGGCGCGTCGCCGTGCGGATCGGTGTTCATGGGGAGTCGTCCTCCGTCGCGTCGAGATGCCGTTCGAGCGCGTCGAGCGCGCCGGACCACAGATGCCGGTAGTGGGCGAGCCAGGCGTCGAGTTCCGCGAGCGGCTCGGGCCGCAGTTCGTACCAGCGGCGCTGGGCCTCCTGCCGGACCCCGACGAGACCGGCTTCGCGCAGCACCCGCAGATGCTTCGAGGTGCCGGGCTGACTCAGCCCGAGCCGCTCCGTGAGCTGTCCGACCGTGTGGGGACGCTCCAGGAGCAGATCGAGGATCTTCCGCCGGTTCGGTTCCGCGAGAACGTCGAACGGTATGGGCATATCCGGAACATACCAGGGCGGCTATATAGCCCGTCAGCCATGCACAGCGTGTCCCGACGCGATTACATGCGGTTTCGGCCACCGTGCGACGAAGAAGCGCCACTCTGGCCAAATCCCCCTGATGACAGGGCGTCAGCAATGGCTTCATAGTTGTAACTTCGGGCCTTCCAGGGCCGATCTCCGCCCACTGGGGAAATCGGCCTCCGGAATCGCTCTGCGGCACCGCGCGATGTCACTGCCAAGAATTGCGGCCCAGACCGTCCGGCCTCACAGAACGGCGCAAGGAGAGCGGCCGTGCATGACGAATTCCTGTGTCATGTCACCGCGTACGGAGTAAGCGGTGGACAGCGTATCGGCGTACCCCTCGGCACATATCGCGCTCCCACTCTGGCACTTGCACTGTGGTGGTTGCGGGATCGCGCGACATGGATCGCCGAACGACTCGATCCCAGTCCGGAAAGCGAGCATTTTCCGGCGGAAGCTCTCGCTCCGGTGGCGGAGAGCGTACCCGACGTACCGGCAGCGCTCCGGGCCTGGCGGGACGATGTGGCCCATCAGGATCTGGTCGCCGAGCATTTGGCCGCCGGACGGCTGCTGCGTGTCGCCACACGCGACGAGACCACCGAATACGAACTGCTCGCGGAATCGGTGGACGCGCTGCGAATGGACCGGGCGCTTCCGGTTCTGTTGGGCACCGCCTCGGCACCGGAAACACCCCGCCAGGAGTACCCGTTCGCGGCTTCCGCGCGGACCCCGGCACATGAGTACCGAAGACACTCGGGCCACGCCGACCGGCAGCGGATGACGCATGAGGAATCGCCCGGCGAAACGATGCGACTGGGACGGCTGTACGGATGAATTCCCCGACGGGCCCGGAGGAGGAGGCGAAACCGCCGTCGCGGTGATCCGGACCCGCCGTCCGGCACCGGCGGGTCGGTCCCCCGCGCTTTCCCCCGGCGTGATTTCGATATGCGCAGGGTGGTCATTCGCGGGCGCCCACCGCCGTGACGCCGGACAGCACCGGACCCGCCGTCACCGCCAGGTCGACGCGCGCCCCGGACCCGGCGTCCGGCGGCGTCGTCGGCGCGGTGAGCGGCGGACTCAGCTCCCTCGCGGGCAGCGCCTCGGCCGGCCGCTCGCGGGTGCGAGCGCCGCCCCGGTGCCGGGCGCATCCGTCGTCGCCACTGCCGCCGGGCTCACACCCACCGACGAATCGACCCACCGACGAATCGGCAACGGCCCGCACCATGAGCGGCCGCGTCGCATCGGCCTGCCGCGCGGCACTGTTCCGCCCCGTGTTCGCGGGCGGGCCCGCAGGGGGTGGTCACCGGGACCGGCGACCACCCCCGCTGCTCACTTCCCGTACGCGACCAGCAGGTGGGTGGCCGGAACCACCACCAGCCCGCCGCCCGCACCGAGACCGGTGAGCGGCTCGGACACGTTGTGCTCGTCGGGCTCGTTGATCGGCGCGCCGACGTCGGTGGACCAGACGGACTCACCGGTGGCGCCGTTGAGCGCCCAGAGCCGACCGGTGCGGGAACCGACGTAGACATAGCCGTTGACGACGATCGGCGCCGTGCTGATCTGGCCGTCGCCCTCGAACTGCCAGCGAGTGGCCAGGGTGCGGCTGTGTCGCTCCTGGAGGACGCCGTCATCGACGAAGTAGCCTTGACGGCCGTCGAAGGCCGGTGCGGGCGACCAGCCGGTGGCCTCGTACGTGCCGCGGACCTTCCCGTCCGCGACGTTGAGGACCGAGGGGACCGTCCCTGCATCGTCGCGAACCCAGACACCGCCGTCAGCGAGAACGGGGGTACGGCCCCCGCCGCCGGAACAGCCCGTCTGGTGGCGCCAGATCGGGTCGCCCGACGTGGGGTCGAAGGCGTAGGTCTGCTCGCACGCGTACGAGACGTAGACCCCGTTGGCCGTGACGGCGGGCGAGCTGTTGTCCCCGTTCTCGACCGGCTGGGTCCAGCGCACCGCGCCGTCAGCAGCGTCCACCGCGTACAGGGTGCCGCCCGAGCCGGCGCCGCCCGTGTACACCACACCGCCGGCGAACGTGGGCGGCGAGGTGAAGGAATACTGCCCAGGCAACTCGACGGTCCAGATCTCCGATCCGGTGGCCGGGTCGAACGCGGTCAGCACGCCGTCGTCGTTCTGGGCGTAGAGCCGGCCGCCCCCGTAGGCGAGCGCGGACCACCAGTAGGTGCCGCCGAGGTCAACGGGCGCCCAGGCGTTCTCGCCCGTGGTCGCGTCCATGGCGTGGAGGATCGTGCCGTACCCGTCCGGCGAGGCAGCGGTGACGAAGACGCGCCCGCCGGCCACGATGGGATAGGAGACGCTTCCGCCCAGGTCACGGGACCACTTCTGGTGGAGCGGCGGCGCCCCCACACCGGAGTCGACGAGACTGCCGTCGTGCCGTGCGTTGATCTGGTAGGTGGTCGAGACCCCGGTCTGCGTCGGCTGCGCCGAGACCGGCGTCACCAGCGCGACGGCCGACAGCGACGCACCGATCAGGGCGGCGATGGTTCTTCGAAGGTTCACTCAGGTATCCCCCATCATCCGGCATCGCTGTGGCGATGCGCTCAGGGCGGACCAGCCCCCAGGTCCGGTGGCCCGCTTCCACGCGCCATAGTCCTCCAGGACCGCCGGAACGGTCGGCTTTTTTCGGGCAGTTGGAGATCTTCGCGACCGCGTTCCGCGATCCCGGCCGGGGCGCCGGGTGTCCCCTGTCTGTTGCCGGGTATCCCCTGTCCGGGGTGAGGGCGCGGGAAGCCCAGCGAGGGGGGGAGCCTTGACGACGCATCGTGCGCTGACCGGGCTGGTGATGAATCCGGCGGCACCCGTCGGCGTGCTGCTGCGGCTGCTGGCGCTGGACGACGGCGACCGGGTCGCGAGGCTGCTGTCATTGCGCCGGACGCTGCCCGACCGTGTGGCCGAGGCCATGCTCGCCCACCCTCATCGCGGGGTGCGGTTCGCACTCGCCGAGAGCTCGGCCGCCGACCCCGGACTGCGGGCCCGTCTCCTCGACGGGCCGGCGTCGGACGCCATCGCGGTCGCCTTCGGCCCGCGTCCGTACCGGACCCAGGTGCCGCCACTGCCGCAGTGGGCGTACGAGCGGCTGCTGAACCACGAGCAGGACCTCGTCCGGTACGAGACGGTCAATTCGCCCACCGTGCCGGGACATGTGCTGGTGCGGCTCGCCGGCCATGAGGACCCGGGGTTCCGGCTGACCGCCTGCCGTCGCGTCTGGCACGGACTCACCGACGACCGGCGCACGGCGCTCCTCGGCGATGCGCACCCGGCGGTGCGCACGACCGCGTCGCTCCAGGTCATGCACGAGAACGAGGAGCGCACCGCCGAGCTCGTCGAGACACTCGCGGACGACTGGCGGCTGGGGGACGTGATGGAACACGGCCTGCTCGGGCGGGCCCTCGCCGAGCGCCTGCTGGACGAGGGGAGACTGCTTGCGCGACTCGCGCGCAACCCCACGTTCCCCGCCGGCCTCGCGGAACGGCTCGCCGATCACGAGGATCCCGCCGTGCGGCTCGCGGTCTCCGCCCGCCCCGGCCTCTCGGAGGAGGAACGGGCCGCGATCGACTGGACGGTCACCCCCGATGACCGGCTGGAGACCCTGCGATGGGTGTGGGACGCCCGAGAGGAGCCAGAGGTCCTGCGCCGGTGCGCGACGTCCGCGCACACCTGGCTGCGGCGCAGCGCCGCGGTGTGTACGGAGCTGCCCGACGACTGCGTGGAACTACTCGCGGACGATGCGGACTTCGTCGTGCGGCTGCTGCTCGCCGAGCACCACCCGAAGGCACCGGCGGAACTGCTCCTCGATCTGTATCTGAACGGCACACACCGGGCCGTCGGCATGCTGGCTGTCAGGCCGCAGTTCCCGGCGGCCGGCCTCGCGGCGCGTTTCGCGGACGCGGCGGACCCGTGGGCCCGCGCCCTGGCCGTACGCGACCCCGGTGCGACACCGGCGCTGGTCGAAGGGCTGAGCCGGGACCCGGAGCCGGGGGTACGGGAGGCGGCCGCCCGGGACCCACGGCTTCCGGTGCCCAGGCTGGTGGAGCTGCTGGAGGATCCCGACGTGGGCGCCGCCGCGGCCGGCAATCCCGCCCTGCCGGCCAGGGAGATGACAGCGCTCCTGGACCGGGCGGGTGTCCCGGGCTGAGCACCCCGGTCCCCAGCGCCGTTCCGCGGCCCGCCCTCCATCCGGGGACCGGCCGGCTCGACCTGCGCCCCGACCTCTCCGGACCACCGATGGGCCGGGGCCGACGGGCCGGAGGGGAGATCGTGATCCTCTCGGTTCGTGTCAGTACCGGGGACTACGGTCGTGGGCATGATCGAACACGATGAGCCGTCGGACTCAGTGCGTCGACCGGGTCGGCTCACCGAGGAACGCGGCGGCCCGCCTGCCCCAGCCGGCGATGTCCTGGGGCGTGGTGGAGACGTGGAGTCGTGACGCCGGGATCAGCGCCTTGAGACGCTCCGCCGTCTCCACCGGATGAACGGGATCCGTGTCCCAGGCCAGGATCAGTGTGGGCAGCCGGAGAGCGGCGAGCGCTTCGGGCGCCGGCAGATCCGAAGCGGCCGCGCCGGCCAGCACATGCGGCAGGAGCGCAGCGGAGACATCGGGCTCGGCGGAGTAACGGGTACCCGCGAGGGCCGCGGGAGCCGGACTGTCGCGGATCAGTGCCATCAGCCCGGTGGCGTCCCGCGCCGCGAGGTCCGCCATGTACCGATACTGGCCCGCCTGCGCCGCGCGGGCTTCCCAGGCTGTGGGCGGGGTGGTGAGCACGAGGCGGGAGAACCGGTGCGGGGCCCGCACCGCCGCGTGGAGCGCGGTGGCGGTTCCCATCGACGCGCCGATGACGCCGACCGGCCTGTCGGGCGAGAAATGGTCCGCCAGCGCCAGCATGTCCTGGGCGAGAGCGTCCCACCGGTAGTCCTCCGGCCTGGGCGCCCCTGTGCTGCGACCGTGTCCACGGGCGTCGTACGAGATGAGCCGGTGCCCCGCCGCGGCCGGAGCGTAGTCGACCAGGTCGCGGGCGGTATCCGCGGCACGGCTGGAGGTGAGCCCGTGGGCGTGGAGGACGACGTCGCCCCTCCCCCTCGCGGTGAAGGCGATCTCCGCGCCCCTGACCGGGACCTGTGCGCCGGTCGCGTCCTCTCCTTGTCCCGGCACGCGGCCCGTACGCGCCTCGTGCCGCGTCACTGGCCACCCGGCTTTCCCTGGGCAAGGCGGGAGAGGTGGTCCCACTGCTCCAGGGCGGCGAGCCGGCCGGTGTACTCGGTGCGCAGGGCTTCCAGGCCGCCGGTCCCGAAAAGGACACGCAAGGGGGGTTCGGGAGCGTCCGCCAGGGCGAGGAGCGCGTCCGCCGTCGCGGCGGGGTCACCGGGTGCGAAGCCGCTCGCGCCGGCCCCGGCGTACAGCGCCTCGCGGGCGTGGGCGTAGGCCGGATCCTGCCGGGCCTGGGGCGAAGAAGCCACGAGGCCGGTGGGGAACATGACGGGTTCGACCAGGGTGACGTGGATGCCGTACGCCGCGACCTCGGCCGCGAGTGACTCGCTCATCGCCTCCAGGGCCCATTTCGAGGACTGGTAGACACCCAGTGCCGGGTAGGCGACCAGGCCCCCGAACGAGGAGACCTGCACGATGCGGCCGGCGCGGCGCTGCCGCATGCCGGGCAGCACAGCCCTCGTGGTCCACAGCGCCCCGAAGTAGTTGACGTCCATCTGCGCCCTGGCCTGCTCTTCGGTGACCTCCTCCACCGCGCCGACCAGCATATGACCGGCGTTGTTGACCAGAACGTCGATCCCGCCGAATCGCTCCTCGGCCGCGCGCACGGCGTCGTCCACCGCGGCGGAGTCCGTGACGTCGAGTCGCAGTGACAGGACGCGATCGCCGTGGCGCTCGGACAGCGGGGCCAGCGCTGCCGAGTCCCGGGCGGTCGCCACGAGCCTGTCACCGCGGGCGAGGATCGCCTCGGCCCAGTACGCGCCCAGTCCACGGGACGCACCCGTGACAAACCAGGTCCTGGGGGTGTCAGCAGTCGTCATGAGGGTTCTCTCCGCATTCGTCCGGCCGGGCGTCTCCCGGCTCGACGCCAGTGTTCCGCCGGGCCATGGCCGTAGGCAGAGTCGCTCTACCCAGGGATCGGCGGTCTCTGGCTGCCGTTTCCCCGACGGCGCAGACTGAGGGGTGGACACACAGCAGCTCGCCGATTTCCTGCGGGTGCGCCGCGAGGCGCTCACCCCGGGCGACGTGGGCCTTCCCGCCACGGGCAGAAGGCGCACACCCGGGCTGCGCCGTGAGGAGGTCGCCCGCCTGGCCGACATCTCCACGGACTACTACACGCGTCTGGAACAGGACCGCGCGCCGCAGCCGTCACCGGGGGTGCTGCGGGCCGTCACCCGGGCGCTGCGGCTGACCCTGGACGAGCGCGACCATCTGTTCCGCCTCGCCGGGCACCGGCCACCGGAGCGCAGACGCTCGGACGACCATGTGCCGTCGGGCCTGCTGAGCGTGCTGGACCGGCTGTCGGACTTCCCGGCCCAGGTCATGACCGACCTCGGCTCCACCCTCGCCCAGAACGACCTGGCACGTGCGGTCTTCGGCGACCTCACCCGGCTCCACGGCCCGGTCGGCACCGTTGTCCACCGATGGTTCACCGACCCCTCGGCCCGCGCCGGACATCCCCTCCAGGACCACACCGCGGAGTCCCGGGCACTGGTCGCCGACCTCCGCGCCGCGGTCGCCCGCCGCGACGACGCACCGGCCAAGGAACTGGTCGGCCGGCTACTGCGCGAGAGCCCCGAGTTCGAAGCCCTGTGGCGCCTGCACGACGTCGGTGTGATGCGCAGCCGGCGCAAGCGCATCCACCATCCCGGCGTCGGCCTCCTGGAACTCGACTGCCAGGCCCTCATCGACGAGGACCGTACCCAGGTCCTCGCCCTCTTCCCGCCCGCGGCGGGAACACCGACCGCCGAACGCCTCGCCCTCCTCGGCACCCTCGGAGCCTCCACCGGGCACCGCTCACCCGGTGCGACCTGAGGCCGCGCGGGCCGCCGAGCACGTCACGCGGGAAACTGGCTCGTCGTGAGGTCCCCGCTCGGGAAGGATGAGGGCATGGAACTGCGTGGGGACAGGGTCGTGCTGCGGACGATGACGGAGGGCGATTCCGAAGTTCTCGACAGGATCGTCAGAGAACCGGAGGTCGCGGCGTGGTGGCCGCCCCCGGACGACTACGAGGACATGCTGGCCGTCGTTCTCGCGGGTGAAGTCATCGGAGCCGTCCAGTTCGACGAAGAGACCGACCCCGAGTTCCGGCGGGCCGGCATCGACATCTTCCTGACGGCGAGTCATCACGGGAAGGGGCTCGGCGCCGACACCGTGCGCACGCTGGCCCGGTGGCTGGTGCGCGAACGCGGCCATCACCGGCTGACCATCGATCCCGCCGCGGCCAACACCGCGGCGATCCGCAGTTACGGCAAGGTCGGGTTCAAACCCGTAGGGATCATGCGAGCGTACTGGCGCGACCACCGCAGTGGCGCTTGGCAGGACGGGTTGCTCATGGACCTGCTCGCGGACGAGCTGACCTGACACGGTCGGCTGTCGGCGGTCGGCTGCGGGCTACGGGCTGCGGGCTGCGGGCTGCGGGCTGCGGGCTGCGGGCTGCGGGCTGTCGAACCCTTCGGGGTCGTGCCGCACAAGGGCGTACGGTTCCAGCGCGTCTCGCTCGAATCCCCTGCCAGGCCCCGGACGGCGCGGGGCGCGACGGCGAACCATCCGTGTGCCGGTAACGCCGGGCCGTGGCCCTTGCCCCGCGGCCCTTGGGGCGGCGGGGCGACGCGCCCTCGGTCAGTCCCGCGTGGCCGTCGGGCGCGCCCTGTCGCCTCGCGCGTACAGGCGGCCCCGGCGCTTCGCGTGGCGCAGGAAGAGGGCCGTGAGGATCAGGCAGACCAGGATCGCGACGACGCCCGCTTCCGGGCCGAACGAGCCGCCGGTGATCGCCTCCGGGCCACTGACCGTTGCTTCCAGCAGGCTGCCGAGGCCGGCCGCCGAGCCGGAGACGGTGGTGCCGAAGATGCCGCCCACCGCCATGTTCCAGCCCAGGTGCAGACCGATCGGCAGCCACAGGGTGCGCGTCGCCGCGTAGGCCGCGGCGAGGAGCAGGCCGCCCTCGATGCCGATGGCGAAAGCGCCCCAGAGCGTGGCTTGGGGGTTCACCAGGTGCACGAGACCGAAGATCAGCCCTGACGCGGCCATCGCGCCCCAGGTGCCCGCATGCTCCTCCAGGAGGCGGAACACGACGCCCCGGAAGATGAGTTCCTCCGTGACGGCCACGCAGCACATCAGTCCCAGCGTTGTCAGCGCGCCGCCGAACGATCCCCAGCCGTCCACGCGGTAGCCGCCGGTCATCGCGATGACGGTGATCGTCACGGCGAAGCCGCCGAGGCCGATCAGCGCGCCCTGCCGCACTCCGGACCGTGCGTCCGCCATCCGCAGCTCCCGCGGATCACGGTCCTCCAGGCGCCGTACCAGCCACCGGTAGAGGCCGATTCCCAGCGCGGCCGTCAGCACACCGAACAGCAGACCTGTCACCGGTGTCGCGTCGGCGGCGCCGTTGACCAGACCGGCGAGAGCGCTGAACACCGCCAGGGCGACGATCACCACGACGGGCCGTCCCCACGGGGACCGTGCCCACCGGCGCGCACCGGCCGCCTTCGTCCCCTCACTCCGTACGGGTGCGAAGTCGTCCCCTGCCGGGGGCCGTTGATCGTTGTTCCGCGGTGCCATGGTGTCCTCCTCGTGGCCCGGTGCGGCTGCACCGATGTCCGACGCCGGAAAAGTAGGCGCCGGAGGCACGGTGGATCGTCACCGCCGAGTGGACACTTCCCGGGGACGGCTGTCCCCCGTCGGAGCCACCCCCTGCGAGCTACATGAGATGTCCTCCCACGGGGGACGTGGGGACCCCTGGCCCCTGGATACGCTCCGCCCGACGCCCGATCCCGAAGCGCGAGGACGTAGTGAGAATCGACAGGCAACCGCCGCCCGGCCCGCAGGCCGTCACCCGCTTTTCCCGCCCGCTGTCGACGGTGGCCGAGCGGTACCGCTCCCTGTCGGTCTGGTGGCACACGCGGCCGTCGGGCACGCGGGACCTCGAGTTCGCGGTGGTGCTGGCCGTGCTGTCGTTCGCGGCGCCGCTCGACAGCGTCGGGGCCCAGTTCGGCGACCTGCCCGTCCGGCAGGCCGGTGCCCCGAGTGTCCTGCTGACCTTGGGGCAGACCCTCCCGCTCGCCGTGCGCACCAGGGCGCCGGCCGTCTGTCTGGCGTTGGTGGGCCTCTGTTTCGCGGCCTTCCAGACGTGCGCCTATCCGCCGAACTTCGGCAGCATGGGCCTGTATGTCGCGCTGTACTCGGTGGGCGCCCACCAGGATCGGTGGCGGCTGCTGCTGCCGGTGCCCGCCGTCGCGGCGTACCTGGTCTTCGCGCTCGTCCTGTGGCGGCTGGGCTCCCCGGCGGGCTTCGTCGACTACGCCGTCTATTCTCTGGCGCTCGCCGTGTTCTGGGGAGCGGGTGCGTACGTACGGGGGCGTCGCGCGGACGAGGCGGAGCGGCGGCGGCTCGCCGCACTGGCGGCCACCGCCGGAGAACGTGCGCGCCTGGCGAGGGAGTTGCACGACGTGGTGACCCACCATGTGACGGCGATGGTCGTCCAGGCCGACGCCGCGCAGTTCCTCTCCGCCTCACCCGGTTCCTCCGACGACCGCCTGGCCGAGGGACTGACCGCGATCAGCGGCACCGGCCGGCGCGCCCTGGCGGAACTGCGTTATCTGCTCGGTGTGCTGGAGGCGACCGGCGAGTCGGCTCCGAACGAACGGGCTCCGGCGCACGGGAGGTTGTCCGACCTGGTCGAGCAGACCCGGCTGGCGGGGCAGCCGGTCGAATTCGTGGAGGACGGTGAACGGGCGCCCATGGACATCGGTACCGAACTCGCGGTGTACCGCGTCGTACAGGAGTCGCTCACCAACGCGGTGAAGTACGCCGCCGGACGGCCCACGCTGGTCCGCGTCCACTACGGTCGCCATCACATGGACGTCGCGATCATCACCGAGGGGCCGGACGGTGCCGCCGCCGGGGCCGCACCGCGGCCGGGCAGTGGCCACGTGTCGGGCAGTGCTCACGTGTCGGGCGGCCGAGGGCTGGGTGGGCTGCGCGAACGGGTGGACATGCTCGGTGGCCGGTTCACGGCCGAGTCCCGGCCCGGCGGCGGGTTCGCGGTCGGCGCCCGCATACCCACCGGAGGTGCCGTATGAGCACGCCTCCCACGCCCGACGGACCTGCCGGACCTGCCGGACCTGCCGGAGCTGCAGGCCCCGCCAGGACGGACGTTCCGCCGGCTCCTGTCCGGGTGCTGGTCTGCGAGGACCAGGCCCTGGTACGGACCGGCTACGTCACGATCTTCTCCGCCCAGCCCGACATGACGGTCGTGGGCGAGGCCGCGGACGGGCGCGCGGCGATCGAGGCGGCCGAGGCACTGCGGCCCGATGTCGTCGTGATGGACATCCGCATGCCGGTGCTCGACGGCATCGAGGCCACCCGCCACCTCGCCGGACCGGAGTCCGCCCACCGTACGAAGATCCTCGTGGTCACGACCTTCAACGTGGACGAGTACGTCTACGAGGCCCTGCGCGCCGGTGCCAGCGGCTTCCTGCTCAAGGACGCGCCACCGAGGGAACTGGTCGAGGGCGTCCGCACCGTCGCACGCGGGGACTCCCTGCTCGCGCCGGCTGTCACCCGCACCCTCATCGGTACGTACGCCGACCGTCTGCGCCCCTCCGCCCCGGCCGTCTCGCCCAACCGGGAGCGGCTCAAGGTGCTCAGCCCGCGTGAACACGAAGTGCTGCGGCTGATCAGCCGAGGGCTCTCGAACGCGGAGATCGCGGCCGAGCTGGTGCTCAGCGGCGAGACGGTGAAGACCTACGTGTCCCGCATTCTCACCAAGCTCGATCTGCGCGACCGCGTCCAGGCCGTAGTCCTCGCGTACCGCGCGGGCGTCGCCGACAGGAGTGGCGGGAGCGCGTGACGGACGCCGGCTCTCGCATGGTGGGGGTCGGGGACTTCACCGGCGATCAGATCGGGGCACCGTCGGCCGGCGAAGGCGCGGCGCACGGGCGGAGGACCATGAGCGAGCCTTCCAGGACCGCCGCCATGGCAAAGGGGAACCGGTCGACCTCAAGACAGAGTGCGACGTCATCGGGATGGACTCCTTGGCGCACCCCCTGCGCCAGCTCGGCGGCGGCGCGCGACTCGGCAGCGCGGCGGAGGAACCCAGCAGCATCCGTCCCAGCCCCGGTGGCCCTCCGAGCGATGTAGTGAGCGCACGCCAGATCTTCATCGGCCTGCCCCTCGTCGCCGGTGACCACGAACGTGACACTGTCACTCGCGCGTGTCCGCAGGAGCCGAGCCGTAGCCTCCGCCACCACGAAGCCGGCGCACAGCACCAGCGACGCCTCCTTGACCGCGAGGGCGCCGACCGTGCCTGCCGTGGTCTTCTGCACAACGGTCCGTCCGCCGAGGTCAGCAGAGCGCAGCAGGCCCGGCGAGTTGACCATGTCGAACCCGGGCGCGGGCGGACCGTCCTTGAGCGCCACCCAATCCGGATGGGAAGCCTTGAGCGCCAGGGCTTCGTCCAGCGACTCAGCAAGAACGATCTTCTCCGCCCCCCGGGCAAAGGCCCAGGCAGCCACGGTGAAAGCACGCATGACGTCCACTACGACCGCCACGGACGGGACTTCGACCAGCTCAGCGATGCCAAGGAAACGAACGTCCATCCGATCATGATCGCGCATGCCCGACCCGAAGCACCCAGGCGGTGATCCACATCACATCGACGGCATCGGAATGCAACACACCCGACTGCCCGCGCCGCGAAAGCGGTCCACAGCGACGTGCCTGTTCAAGCGCCACACGGGGTCTCCCGCACACAGCCCCTGCGGGCTCAAGCCTGATGGTCAGCGGTGTCCAGAGCACGGATGATCCGTTGGACTTCCTGTCGCCATTGGTCGGCGTCGGAACTGTGCACCCAGCCCGTCGCCGCTTCCGATCCGTCTCGCAGGACTCGGTGAAGGGCGTTCCGGGCCAACGCGCGGAGTGATGTCGGCAGCTCTGGCAGTGGCTCCTTCGGTCCGTCTTCAGGATCGATCACCACCTGGGCGCCGGGAAGTTGGCCGGCCACGAGTGCGGCAGCGGCGATTGCTTCGACGCCGTCCCCGCCGTCCAGACGCGCGCCGGAGTTCATGACTCGTTGGAATGCCCGCTCGAGCACGTCAGCGATGTGCTTGGGGGCGAGTCCGTCAAGTTCATCGACGAAGTCCGCTGCGAGGTCGCTGTCGAACGGGCCGGTTCCCCACGTTCCCATGGCTGAGCTCCTGGTATCGGTGTCTCGGACGGGGTCAGCGTGCCAGGAGCCACTGACAGTCCTCATGGAGGAGGTTCTGGATCTGTCCCCGGTCCGCAGCCGGACAGCTGCGAACCCTTCGCGGCCTACCGCAGGCGCCGGGGAACGCTCCTCCCGCGCCTTTCGTCCACAGTGCGGTAGACCGTCTACAGCGCTACAGATGAGTCGGATGGTCACGCAGGACACCCCCGCCCACACCTATGGGAGCAACCCCCTTATGGCCGTATCCGCGCTCGCCGCTCGCCCGGTGGCCCCGCGGTGAGCCGGCCGACGCCCCAGGCCCCGCCCGTGCGCCGAGGCGTCCGTCCGGCACCGCTGGGGGGCGCCATGCTGCTCGCCGTGGCGTTCGCCCTGCTGACGGTGGTGGTGACCGGCCGGGACGGCGCGCCGTTCCCCCTGGACCGTGACGCGCTCGACTGGTCGCTGGGGCACCGCCCGTCCGAGGCCCTGGCGGTGGCGCGGGGGATCACGGCGACCGGCACCGGGGCCCTGCCCTATCTGTGCGCGGTCGTGGCAGGGCTGCTGGCCGGCCGGGACGTACGGCGGCTCACCGCGGCGGCCGGCGCGTTGGTGTTCCTCCTCGTCGTACAGGCCGTCCGCTACGGCGTCCTGTACGCCGTGGGCCGGCCCCGGCCCCCGGTCGCCGACTGGGCGACCCACGCCTCCCGCTACGCGTTCCCCTCCGGGCACGCGACGACCTCGGCCCTCGTGGCGGGTCTGCTGGTCTGGGCGGTGCTGCGCCGGAGCCGCGCGCCCTCCCGCCGTGAGGGCTGCGAAGGCGACGGAGGCCACGAAGACCGTGGAAGCCGTGCAGGCCGCGAGGACGGGCGCCCCCGGGGCCGGGGCTTCCTCGCGTACGCGCTCTGCGCGCTGATCGTCTGCTGGGCCGTGGCCGTCGGGCTGAGCCGGGTCTATCTCGGGGTGCACTGGATGACCGATGTCCTCGGCGGGTGGCTCTACGCGGGCACCTGGCTCGGTCTCGGGGCGGCACTGATCCCGGTGGAGCGGTGGCTGCCGCCGCGTGACCGGCCCGAGGGCGGGTGAGTCCGGGGCGCCACGGTCGCCGCGGGTCCCGTACCCGGGTGCCGTGCGCGCGTGCCGCGCCCGGGTGCCGTGGCCGGGCGCCGCGCCCGCCTGCCGCGCCCGGGTGCCGTGCGCGGGTTCCGGAAGCGGGTTCGGAGGGCAGGTTCCGAGGGCGCGAGGTCAGAGCGCGCGGTGCATGATGTGCAGCCCGACATAGCCACGCGCGGGATGCCGGAAACCCTCCGGCACCGTGCCCAGGATCCGGAAGCCGAGCGACTCGTACAGCTTCACGGCGTGTGTGTTGGTCTCCACGACGGCGTTGAACTGGATCGAGCGGAAGCCCGCCGCACGGGCCCAGTCGAGCGTGTGCACGACCAGCGCCCTGCCCACCCCGCGTCCCGACCGCGCCGGGTCGACCATGTAGCTGGCGGTCGCGACGTGCGCGGCGTTCCCCCCTTGGTTGTTCTGCATCTTCGCCGTGCCGAGGACCGTGCCGCTCTCGTCCACGGCGACGACGGCACGGTTCGGAGCCGCCGGCAGCCACCAGTCCCGGCCCTCGTTCTCGTCCAGGTCGAGCGGATAGGAGAACGTCTCACCCGCGGCGACGATCTCGTGGAAGAACGGCCAGATGGCGGACCAGTCCTCGGCGGTGGCTTCCCTGATCAGCATGCGGCCAGGATGCCGCCACCGTCCGCCCGGTCGCCAGCGCTTTCTCCGGGCGGCCCGGAGAGGCTTACGCGCGCACCCCGGGCGGCCTGCCGTCTTTGCTGGATAATGACCGTAATGAGGCAAAGAGGGGGAGCCGAAAAGAGGCGAATCGCTCATGTTCGAAGCTGAGGACATTCGTGAGTGGCGGGGCCACGATGTGGTCGACGCCGACAAGAAGAAGATCGGCTCGCTGGAAGCCGTCTATGTCGACACCGCGACGGACGCCCCGTCGTTCGCCACCGTCACCGTCGGACTGCCCACCAGGCGGCGCCTGGTCTTCGTCCCGCTGGGCGACGCCACGGTCGGTCCCGGCTATCTGAAGGTCACCTGGGACAGGAACCTCGCCAAGGAGGCTCCCTCCATCGACACCGACGGAGAACTGCTCGCGCAGGACGAACCGCAGATCTTCTCGCACTACGGACTGCCCTACGCGACCGGCGCGGCGGGCGAACGCCGTCTCGCCCGCCGCTGAGACGGGCCGGCCGGGAGGCCCGGCCCGGGGGCCCCGTATGTCGGCCGGGCCCCGTACGGCCGAGCCTGTCGGCGCGAGCGGGCTCAGACCAGGTTCTTCTCCAGGTTCGCCAGGTAGGCGGGCATGAAGTGATCGCGGACGCCGTCCGAGGCGGGTGCGAACATATCGGCCGTACGGCCCGTCACCCGGTCCCTGAGGACATCGACGAACGGCAGCCGGTCATGGATCCTCCCGTGCGCGTCGAAGTACTTGACGGTGTCCACATGGGTGAAGAGCGGCGCCGGCGGGACCTGCGGAACGATGTCGTTGTTGTTGACGAAGCGGTACGTACGCCTCTTCAGGGCGGAGTTGTACGCGGCGGCGAGCAGCCGGTCGCAGGTGCGGGGCTGGCCGTAGGTGTAGATGCCGTCGGCCAGGATCCTCGGCTCCTCGAAGTACATCCGGGTGCCCGCGAGCATGGCGAGCGCGCCGCCGAGGCTGTGGCCGGTGAACCACACGGTCTGGCCGCCGGTGCGGAACTCCTCGACGGCGTCGCGCACATCCGGGTAGACGGAGGCGAGCGCCTGGTGGAAACCGTGGTGGACGAAGCCCTTGTTCGCGGGACCCGGCACGGGAGGGGTGGTGCCGTCGGTCAGCCAGTCACGGATCTCGTGGGGCGTGGTACCGCGGAACGCCGTGATGATCATCCGGTCGCTGGCCGCCGTGTACGCCTGGGTGTCGTCGAGGGGGAACGGCATCTGGTGCCGTGACGCGAAGTGCCGGAACCGGTCGAACCCCCATTCGGCCAGGGCGGACCGGGCGACGTCCTGGTCGCGGTAGGCCAGTTCCGAGGCCTTGGCCAGCCAGTAGGCGTGCGACAGATCGTAATCCGTCGTCTGATGGTCGATCGGGGCGAGGGGCACGAAAGAACCTCCGGGCATATGCGGGTATTCAGTGTCAAGCCCGATGATTGGCTACTCTCCGGACTCCTCCCAGAACCGCGTTCACCCGCACGGACGGCGCACGGAAGCGCTCGGGCCACCGGGGAGCGCGCGAAGCGCGTATCCCTCCCAGGGAGTTGGCCGAAAACCGACGCCCCCTCTCTCGATTGGTCTGGACCACATGGCTGGGCTCCCGCTAGGGTCCCTGCCAGCCGACACCCCGTCACGAGCCTCCCCCGACCGGCCTCACCCTGTCCCGCTCCCCCCGTCGGCTCTGCACCGAGGACCGAAGTGCCGTGGTTGATATCGTTGTCGTACTCCGGGCCGAGGACGCCGTCCTCGACTTCCTGTCCGTGCTCACCGACGACCAGGGCGGTGAGACCCGGGTGATCCTCGGCGACCGCGCCGAGATGCTGACCCTCCCCGCCGGAACGGACACCTCCGAGCGGCTCGCTCTGCTCGCGCCCCATGTCAGGCCCGTGACCGGGGGCATCACCGCGCCGGGCCCCGAGGTCCTCGCCGGTCTCCTCCGCCGGGCCGGAGCCGGGCGCGGCCTACAGGACGGGCCGGACGCACACGACGGACAGAGCCCGGAGACCGTCCGGATCTGGACACACTCCCCGGCGGACAACCGGCGCAGCCGAGGACGGCTCGGCCGTGACACCGCCCTCGCCCGCGGCCTGCTCGACGGCGGCGGTGACGGCGGCGGTGACGGTGGCGCCGGGGAGGACGGGCCCCCGCTGCGCCACGCCGTCGGCTACTCGCCGTATCTCCAGTTCCTCAGCGATCTGGACCGGCCGCTGACCCGGAGCCGGGTCGCCGCGAAGCTGGACTTCGTCAATCACGCGTGCGGGCATCTGCTGACCGAGGAGGACCCCGACTACGTCGTGCAGACGGCCCGTATCCCCGCCGCCGAGCGCTTCTTCGACGCCGACCCCGGCGAGCGCGAGCGGCTCTACGCCCTGCTGGCCAGCCTGGACGACGAGGCCGCGTCCGTCGAGGACCCCTGGGAGTTCGGCAGTTCGCCGTACGAGGAACAGCGGCTCGACGCCACCGCGGAGTGGGTACGGGACCACTGCGCCGGCGCCGGGGGTCTCCTGGTGGAGGTGGGCGCCTGCGAGGGCGCGCTGACCCACCGGCTCGCCGCCGCGGGGTTCTCCGTACGGGCCACCGAGCCCAACGCGGCCTTCAGGACCCGGCTGGGCTCCGCGTTCGCCGGCTCGGGAGCGGTCACCGTGGACGGAGCCGATCTGGCCGAACTGGCCAAGGAGGACGGGCCGCCGCGCGCCACGGCCCATCTGCTGATCGAGATGCTCTACTACGGCCAGGATCTCGCGCTGCTCGACGGACTCGCCACGGACCTGGTGTTCGTCGCCCTCGAACCGGACACCCTCGCCTCCCAGGTACGGCCCTGGCTCGAACGGTCCACGGTGTGGCGGGCGGACGAGGAGGTCGTGCTCGTCCCGCCGCGGGTCGAGACCGTCTGCGCGGGACGCGCCTATCTGAGCAAGCGCGGCAGTGTGGGCCTGCTGCTGCGGCGCACGGCCGGCTGACCACCCGGGAGAGCGGACATGTACGACCGCTGTGTCGGTCTCGGCTACCACTGCGAATCCACCTATCAGATCCGCCGTATCACCGGCGACGACCGCGCGCACTTCTTCGACTGGCTCGATCTCGACTTCGAGTCCGTCGTGGAGACCGTCGCCGCCGACTTCGCCAACGTTCTGCGGCCGGGCATGGTCGAACCGTTCAGCGACGGCCTCTGCGCGCTGGACCGGGGCTCCGACATCCGGTTCTTCCACGACTTCCGGGCCTCCTCGGGCAGCGCGCTCAACCACGAGGACATCGGGGCGCAACTCGGCTCCGTGCGGGCCAAGTTCGCGGCGCTGGCCGGCCGCTGGCGCACGCTCGCGGCATCGCCGGCGCGGGTGCTGTACGTCCATCACGACGCCTTCGACGAACTCGTCGCGGCCGATCTGCGCCGGCTGCGGCTGGTCATCGCGACGGCGCATCCGGGGCACCGTTTCGAGCTGCTCTGGCTGCGCCGTACACCGCCCCCGGACGCGGACGCGCTCGGCCCCGGGATCGGATGGGGCACCGTGGCGGCGGCTCCCGGGCGGTGGCAGGGCGACGACGCCCAGTGGGACACCGCCTTCCACGGCATACGGTTCACCGGCGGCCGACCGCAGGCGGTCCGGAACCGGCTCGGCACCACGACCGGGAACCGGCTCGGCACCACGACCGACAGGAGCACTCCCGTATGACCACGCCCCGGCCGGCCCCGGCCCCGTCCGCCCCGCCCGCCACCGTGATCCTCTCCCCGCACTTCGACGACGCCGTGCTGTCGCTCGCGGGGCTGATCCCCTCGCTGGACTCCCCGGTCACGGTCGTCACCGTCCACGGCGGAGCGCCCTCCCCCGACCACGGCGTCTCCTGGTGGGACAGCACCTGCGGTTTCTCCTCGGCGGGCGAGGCGTATCTCGCCCGCCGGGCGGAGGACGCGCGTGCCTGTGCGCTGCTCGGTGCCGGGTGCGTCGCCCTGGGGCATCCCGACGGCCCCTACCAGGACGGAGGCCCACTCGACGAGCTCGACAGCTATCTCGCGGACCTCGATCCCGGGACCCGGCTGCTGGTTCCGCTGAGCACCAATCAGCCCGATCACGCGCGGGTGCGCGACCACGCCCTGGGGCGGCTCACCGCCCTCGGCAGGCCGCTGCCCCTCGTCTACGCCGATCTGCCGTACACGGGTCATCTGCCGGAGTGGGGCACGCCCGGGACGGAGGCCGCGCTCGCCAAGCACGTCGACTTCGGAGTGGCCTACCAGGATCTCGACAGCCGTTTCGCGCTGCGGGTCGCGTACGAGCTGAACCTGTCCGACGAGCGGTGGGCGGCCAAGCGCGCGGCGGTGCAGTGCTACGCCTCGCAGCTCGCGCCGCTCGCCGTCGACCACGGGAGTGTGCTGGCGCGCGGCGGTCCGCTGCGCGCCGAGCGCGTGTGGGCGCTGGAGGAGCGCCGCTGACCGGTGCGGCATATCCTCGGCTGACAGGACGGACCACGGCCGTCGGGCGCGGCCGTGGGCACCGGAGGCCCCCATCCGGGGGCCGTGGACCGGGCGGGGCGCCCGCCGGGGTAGTAGACGACATATGACCCGAAAGCCTCTCGGTGCGGCCGAATACCGGCACCGGCTGGAGCGCGTGTACAGCAGGATCATCACGTCGCCCGCCGGGCTCGCCTGGAGTCGCGGCCGGGAGATGGAGCTGATGCACCGGGCCATGAGCTTCGCCGCGCTCGGCTTTCTGACGCTGGTGCCCCTGCTGGTCCTGGTCGCCGCCGCCGACCCGGCGAGCGGCGAGGGGTTCGCCCGCTGGCTGGGTCAGGGGCTCGGGGTGTCGGCGTCGGCGCAGGAGCAGATCCAGCAGCTCTTCGGCAGACCGGGGCAGGCGTTGCAGCGTACGACGGCGTTCGGTCTCGCCGCGCTCGCCGCGTTCGGTCTGACGTTCGGTTCGGCGGTGCAGACCGGTTACGAGAAGGTCTGGGAGCTGCCGACGGCCCGCTGGCACACCATGTGGCGCCATGTCGTCTGGCTCGCGGTCCTTGTCTTCTTCCTGCTGGTCTTCGTCAACACGCCCGTCACCTCCGCGTCCGTGATCGAGCTGGTGATCTCCACGGTGGGTGATGTGATCGGGACGTTCCTCTTCTTCTGGTGGTCGCAGCGCTTCCTTCTCGCGGGCCGCGTCCGCTGGCGCGCCCTCATCCCCGGCGCCATCGCGACGGCGCTGGGACTGCTCGGGCTCCGGGTGTTCTCGCGTCTGGTCTTCTCGCCCCTGATCGCCGCGAACGCCGTCACCTACGGCCCCTTCGGCACGGTGCTGGTCCTCCAGTCCTGGCTCGTCGGGGTCGGTTTCGTGGTCTACGGCGGGGCGCTGGTGGGCCGGCTCTACCACGAGCACCGCACCCATCTGCGCCTCCAGCACGAGATCGAGGCCGAGAAGATCTGATCCCGCCGCGCCCGGCCGCCCCGGCACGGTGGACATCCGCCCTGGACGGCGGGCACCTCCCGCTGGAGAGCGGACTCCCCGCGGGGCGCGCCGCGCGGAACGGCACGCCCCGTTTCATGGCCCCGCCCCCGTCAGAGGTCGAACTCGCCCGGCGCGACCCCGACGGCGAAGCAGGCCTCGCGGACGACCGCCCGCTCGCTCTCGTCGAAGTCGCCGTCGGCGCCGCCGATGACGATGCCGATCTGGATCACCGCGCGCGCCTCGGTGGGCTTCTTGGCGACCTTGCCGATGGTCTGGAGGATGCCGACCTTGCCGAACCCGGCGTCGAGCGTGAGCTTGTGGCAGTAGTCCTCGAACCGGGTCCTGAGGTCCTCGGCGGAGAAGTTCTGGAGTACCTCGTTGGTCATGATCAGCGAGGCGACACGCTGCCGCTCGGACGGGTCGACGGAGCCGTCGGCGGCGGCGACCAGGGCGCACATGGCCATGCTCGCGTCGCGGAAGGCGCCGCTCCTGAGGTCGTTCTTCTTGGCGTTGAGCTGCGTCTGCATCGACGAGGCGGAATCCTTGATGCGGTCCCACAGGGCCACGGGAACTCCCCTGGGAGTGTCGGTCACGATGACGGTCGTTCGAGCTGGGCCGGCCGGCCCAACCCTTGTAAATCTACAACACTGTAGAAATAAGCACCCCGAGGGCGCGCACGACCGGGCCCCGCACGGCAACCACCCGACTCCCTCTACACGTCTGTAGAGAAAGTAGAGTGCACGAATCGCACAGGGTGATGACCGGCGCGCCCAGCGGGCAGGCGGTGGGCAGACCGGTACGGGGGACGGAGGAACAGCGTGGGTACGGAATCCAGGCAACGGCGGGGCCCCGCCGAGGGCGGACGGCCGCGCGCCGCCCGGGGCGCGCGCCGCACCCGACTGACCCGGCGCGGCCGGATAGCCGTCTGGACCGGCGGGGTCCTCGCCGTGGGGATGATCGCCGCGTCGGGCGCCGCGGCCTGGGTCTACCAGGACCTCGACGGCAATATCCACTCCGCCGACGTCGACAACAGGATCGGGGGCGGGCGGCCGGTCAACGCGAGTCCGGGCTCCAAGAACATCCTGGTGGTGGGTTCGGACTCACGGGCCGGCGGCAACGCGAAGTACGGCAGGGACCTCACCACCATGCAGTCGGACACGCTGATGGTCCTGCATGTGGCCGCGGACCGGAAATGGGCCACGGTGGTCTCGCTCCCCCGGGACTCCTGGGTGGCCGTCCCGGCCTGCGACCGGGGCGACGGCAGCCGCTCCGCACCGCACCACTTCAAGATCAACGAGGCGTTCGCCATAGGCGGTACGGGCGGGGAGGTCGCCGGCGCCGCCGCCTGCACCATCAGGACCGTCGAGCGGAACACCGGACTGCGGATCGACCACTTCATGTCGGTCGACTTCCAGGGCTTCAAGGGCATGGTCGACGCGCTGGACGGCATCGAGGTCTGCCCCCGCACGGCGATCCACGACACCAAGGCCCATCTCGATCTGGCCGCGGGCTGCCAGACCGTCAAGGGCGAGAAGGCCCTCGGGTACGTACGGACCCGCTACAGCATCGGCGACAGCTCCGACCTGGGGCGCATCGGCAGGCAGCAGGAGTTCATGGAGGCCCTGGCCGCGAAGGCCCGGACCAAGCTGACCAGCCCGAACGCGCTCTACGGATTCCTGGACTCCGCCACCAGGTCCCTGACCACGGACAAGGCACTGGCGGGCATCAAGCCGCTCTCCGCCCTCGCCTCCGAGATCAAGCACGTCCCGGGCGACCGGCTGACCTTCCTGACGGTGCCGAACTATGTGCGCGAGGTCGACGTACCGGCCGACAGGGCCAATGTCGTCTGGCAGTATCCGCAGGCCGCCGACCTGTTCACCGCCCTCGCGCAGGACAAGGAGGTCGACAAGGAGCGGCTGGCGGCCGACTCGAAGGACCCCGTCTACGCCCACACCGTACGGATACGGGTCCTCAACGGCACCGGCACCCCGGGGAGGGCCGCGAAGGCCGCGGACACCCTGCGCACGGCCGGATTCACCGTCACGGGCATCGGCAACGCGCCCGAGCCCACGCAGCGGACCACGGTCCGTCATCCGCCGGGCCTGAGGGCGTCCGCGGAGGTGCTGGCCTCCCGGCTGCCGGGCAGCGCCGTACGCGAGGACGCCCAGGCGGCCCCCGGGGCGGTGACCCTGACCCTGGGCCCGGACTTCGACACCCTGAGATGATCCGCGCGACGGCCGGTCCACCGGATGACCCGCACCGACCGCCACCGGGCGCTGTTTACGATTCCTTTACTATATCTGAACGGGGTGCCCACCCCGTCCCCATCCATCCGATCCGAGAAGGAGCTGCGGTCCCGCAATGGGTGAGCCTCCCAGTACGAGCCGTGCCATCCCCGTCCCGACGAGCCGGCGGGCGGAGGTGGCACGGTGACCGAGGTACTTCTGCTGCTCCTCGCTCTCGCGCTCACCCTCGCCTGCGCGGTGTTCGTCGCGGCCGAGTTCTCCCTGACCACGATCGAGCGGAGCGAGCTGGAACGTGCCGCAGCCGCGGGCGAGCGGGGCGCCGCGGGCGCGCTGGCGGCGGCCAAGCGGCTGACCTTCCAGCTCTCCGGCGCCCAGCTCGGCATCACGGTGACCTCCCTGGTCATCGGCATGCTCGCGGAGCCGTCCCTCGCCGTGCTGCTGAGGGGCCCGCTGGAGGCCACGGGGCTGCCGGAGGGCGGTGTCTCCACCGTCGCCACCCTGCTGGGTGTCGGCCTGTCCACGGTGGTGCTGATGGTGGTCGGTGAGCTGGTGCCCAAGAACTGGGCGATCTCCAGTCCGCTGGCCGTCGCCAAGGTGGTGGCGGGGCCGCAGCGCGGCTTCACCGCGGCCTTCGGCCCGCTGATCCGGCATCTCAACAACACCGCCAACCGGCTCGTACGGCGCTTCGGTCTGGAGCCCGCCGAGGAGCTCGCCTCCGCCCGTACACCCGAGGAGCTGGTCGCCCTGGCGCGGCACTCCGCGCGGGAAGGCGCCATAGAGGCGGACTCGGCCGAGCTGTTCGTACGGACCCTGCACCTCGCGGAGCTGACCGCGGAGAACGTGATGACGCCCCGGGTGGATGTCCGGGCACTGGAGGCCCGTGCCACCGCCGGGGACGCCGCCCGGCTGACCCTGGCGACCGGTCTGTCCCGGTTCCCCGTCTACCGCGACAGCCTGGACGAGGTCATCGGCACCGTCCATGTCCGTGATGTCCTCGCGCTGGACGAGACCCTCCGTGACCACACCCCCGTCACCGAACTGGCCACCAGCCCGCTGCTCGTCCCGGACTCGCTCCCGGTCGACCGGCTGCTGCGGCGGCTGCGGGAGGCGCGGACGATGGCCGTGGTGATCGACGAGTACGGCGGCACCGCGGGCGTCGCCACCGTGGAGGACATCGTCGAGGAGGTCGTCGGAGAGGTGCGCGACGAACACGACCCGGACGAGACGCCCGACCTGGTCCCGCAGGAACCGACCGCGGACGGCCGCCGCGTCTGGGAGGCGGACGGCGGAGTCCGGCTCGACCAGCTCGCGGAGATCGGCCTGGACGCGCCCGACGGACCCTACGAGACGCTCGCGGGCCTGCTCGCGACGCGGCTGGAGCGGCTGCCCGTCCTCGCGGACACCCTGGAGATCGACGGCTGGCGGTTCGCCGTCCTGCGCATAGAGCACCGGCGCGCCGACCGGGTGCGGATCACCGCGTCCGCGCCGGCCGGCGACCCCTCGGAGGACCACCGATGACCGTCCTGCAACTCGCCATCGGCGTGTTCACCCTCTTCACCAACGCGCTCTTCGTGGGTGCGGAGTTCGCCCTCATCTCCGTACGGCGCAGCCAGATCGAGCCCCTGGCGGTCAAGGGCAGCCGCCGCGCGAGGACCACCCTGTGGGGACTGGAGCATCTGTCGGCCGCCATGGCCACGGCGCAGCTCGGTATCACCATCTCCTCGCTGGTGCTGGGCGCCGTCGCCGAACCCGCGATCGCGCATCTGCTGGAACCGCCGTTCGAGGCGATCGGTGTGCCCGAGGGGCTGATCCATCCGATCGCCTTCGTGATCGCGCTGACCCTGGCGACCTATCTGCACATGCTGGTCGGCGAGATGGTGCCGAAGAACATCGCGCTGGCCGCACCCGCGCCGACCGCGCTCGCGCTGGGGCCCGTCCTGGTCGCGCTGACCCGTGCGCTGCGTCCGGTGATCTTCGGGATCAACGCGTTCGCCAACGCCATCCTGCGGCTGCTGAAGGTGGAGCCCAAGGACGAGGTCGGGTCGGTGTTCACCGACGACGAACTCGCCCGGCTGGTCAAGGACTCCAGCGAGGCGGGACTGCTGGATCCGGCGGACGGGGAGAGACTGCGGGATGCCCTGGAGCTGGGCACGCGCCCGGCGGGCGAGGTGATGGTCCCGCTGAGCAGGACGGTCACGGTCGGCCACCGGGTCACCCCGCAGGAGCTGGAGCGCGCCGCCGTGTCGTCCGGCTTCTCCCGGCTGCCGGTCACGGGGCCGGACGACACCATCCTCGGCTATCTGCACATCAAGGACGCGCTCGGCGCCGAGGAGCGCACCCGGCCCTTCCCCCGCGGTGCGCTGCACACGGTGATCCGGGTCGAGATCGACACGCCGCTGGACGACACCATGACCGCCATGCGCGCCGCCGGGACGCATCTCGCGGCCGTGACCGGTGACAAGGGGACCGTCATCGGCTTCGTCACCATGGAGGACGTCCTGGACGAGCTGGTCGGCCCGGCGGCCGGCTCACGGACCGCCGGTCAGCAGTGACACGGGGTCGGCGGTGACACGGCCCCGGCCCGCCGGGCGATGACGCGATCCGTCGGGCGTCCGGTGCCCCGTCCCGGGCCCCGGACGCCGCGGCGGGCCGCGGGTCGCGGGATCCGGCTCAGGGCTTGCGTGCCACCCCGGCGTAGCAGGCCGCTTCCTTGGCGGTGATGTTCTCCGCGTGGTCCTCGGGGTCGGGTCGCCACTCGTGCGACGGGGTGATCCCCGGTTCGAGCAGCTCCCAGCCGCTGAAGAAACGGGCGATCTCCTCGCGGCCGCGCGCCTGTCCTGGGTTGCCCGACGCCCGGTAGGCGGCCGTCAGCCGGGCGATGCCCTCGGGGTCGAACTCGGGCGTCACATGGGCGATCGCGAGCGTACTGCCCGACGGCAGCGCGTCCTTGAGGACCTCGACGATGTCATGGGCGCCGTGCTCGTCGGTCACGAAGTGGAGCAGCGCGTTGAGGCTGAGCGCGATGGGCCGGGTGAAGTCGAGTGTCGAGCGGATCTCCTCGGCGGCCAGCAGGGCTTCCGGCGCGGTGACATCGGCGTGGGCGTAGGCCGTGCGCCCGGCGGGATGGCTGTGGAGCAGCGCGCGGGCGTGCGCCAGCACGATGGGATCGTTGTCCGTGTAGACGACATGGGCCGTCGGTTCCTCCTGCTGCACCACCTCATGGAGGTTCGGTGAGGTGGGGATGCCCGTCCCGATGTCGAGGAATTGACGCATGCCGTCGCGGGCGAGGAAGCGGACGGAGCGGTTCATGAAACGACGGTTGATACGGGCGGTGGACAGGATGGAGGGGAAGGCGGTCATGGCACGGGCCGCCGCCTCGCGATCGGCGGGGAAGTTGGTCGTCCCGCCGAGGTAGTAGTCGTACATCCGCGCCGAGTGCGCCCGGTCCAGCTCCAGATCCACCGCGCTGTTGTCCCCCATCGTGACGACCCCTGTTCTCGATGCCGGTTGACCGTCGGTGGCTGCCCACCACCGCATACGGACAACCGTACGAGACACGCCAACTCCGGTTACCAGCGGGCCTGGTGTGAGAGAAGAAACAGAATGGGCCAAGCCACTGACTCCGCGATTGAGTAATCATATGATGACTATCAGCGCAAAGCCCCAGAGGTGCTCCGCGCAGTAAGGGCACCCGGTGGGCCGGCTGATCAATGAGAGAGGACCACACCTCTCGCGCCGACGCCCTCTGCCCGGGAGCGGCGCGGCGTCCAGGGAACGGGGCGTCCGTGCACGTCGATCCGCAGATCTCCGACCGGCCGCGGCGGCGACTGGAGTTGACGTTCGACGCGTTCGACACGCACCACCACACACTCTGGCTGCGCTACGCCCATACCCAGGTCGGCAGCGGGGCCGCCGCCGAGCAGGTCGTGGACGCCGCCTGTGCGCGACTGCTGGAAGACTGGCAGCATGTCCTCTCCAGGGAATCGGTACCCCAGTACGCGTGGGCCGTCCTGAAGGAGGAGGTGGCGCGATGGCTGGGCGAACACAGCTGTCCCGAACCGGTGCTGGCCGGCACCGCCGCCTTCCACTCCGCGATCGGCAAACTGCTCTTGTCGGGGACACGCGATCAATTCGAGGTGCTGGAAGAGGAGATCGGGCTGTACGCGGCGATCTCCCGGCTTCCCGAGCGGCAGTACGACGTCGTGGTGCTGCGCCATGTCCTCCGGGTCCCGGACGAGGAGGTCGCCGAGTACATGGGCATCGACGTCGCCACGGTCCGCTCCCAGGCCCGGCACGCCAGACGGCGGCTGGCCAAGGCACTGGACCTGTGGGAGATCGAGACGGGGGAAATGAACCGTGCACCGCACCGATGAACCGGCGTCCAGCCCTGTCGAGGTGCTGCTGGAGCACGCCGAAGTGCTCACCGACACCTACGACGACTACGACACGGAGGCGGCCCGCGCCCGGGTCGCGGCCCGGTGCGCGGCGGAGAAGCAGGAGAGGCAGGCGTGCCCCGTGGGCGTGCCGCCCCGGCGCCGCCCCTCCGCCCATGAACAGGCGGCCCAGGACCTCAATCTCGCCGTCGCCCTGATCCTGAACGCCCCCGAGGCGGCGGCGGGTCTGACCCGGCTGGTCGACCATGAGCGGATCGACCCCGAGGGCGCCGTCGTCTTCGCCGCGCTGCTGCATCTGACGGGCCACCGGGACGCGGCGCAGTTCTGGTGGCAGTTCGCGGCCGGCGGCGGCAACAGGACCGCGGCCTTCTGTCTCTTCCTCGCCCATCAGCAGCGGGCCGAGTTCAGGGACGCGGCGTACTGGCGCGCCCAGTCGCGCGGGCCGGCCCGGCCCGGCGGTACGAGGACACCGCCCGCCCTCTCCGCCCTGCTGCCCGAGACGGTCCGGCACGATCTGCTCAGCCAGTGCCATCGTGGGCGTCATCCCACCCTGCCTGCGCCGCTGGAGGCGGTCATCAACCGCCTCAGCGTCGACAGCGCGGACGAGGACTTCGGTGAGGTCCCCCAGCCGAATGACAGCCTGGCCCACGATCTGACCCGCGATCCGGCCCGCGGCACCGGCCGCCGTACCCATGGCCGGGCGCCCGGCGCGGGGTAGCCCGGCCGGGCCGGCCCGGCTTCTGGGAGCTGACGGTCACGGTGGTCTGCGCCGGCTACGCCATCGGGGTGATCGCCGCCCTGCCGCTGCCGCCGGGCGACTACTCCGACGAGGCGGGGCGCGGGCCGGCCGGCGGGTGTTTCCTGTCCCGGCGGCCCGTGACCACATCGGCCACGGCGACCACCAGCGCGGCGATCACGAACGCCACCGCCACCACCAGCCCGTGGTCGTACGCCGTCGGCCATCCGTCCGGCTCCACCTGGGCGAAGAAGACCGAGCCCACCGCGGCGATACCGACCGCGGACCCCACGCGCTGACCGGTCTGGAGACTGCCGCCCGCGCTGCCCGCCATGGCCACCGGTACCTCGGACAGGGTCAGCGTCTGGTTCGGCGCGATGACGAGTCCGCTGCCCACCCCGGCCACCAGCAGGGGCGCCGCCATCGCCCAGCCCGCGCCGTGGCCCGGCACGAGATGCACGGCGAGGGTGGTGGCGGCGAGCCCCACGGTCACCATGACCAGTCCGACCACGACCAGCGGCCGGCCGAACCGGCTGACGAGCCGGCCGCCGATCCCCGCCGCGCCGCCCGAGCCGAGGGCGAAGGGGGTGATGGCGAGTCCGGCCTCCAGCGCGGAGTAGTGCAGACCGCTCTGGAGAAAGAGCGTGGTGATGAAGAAGATCGAGGTGAATCCGGCGAAGTAGAGCAGGATCAGCAGACATCCCAGCCAGTAGGAGCGGACCCGGAACAGCGCCAGATCGAGAACCGGCTGGAAGCCTCCCGACTGGCAGCGGGACTCCCATTTCACGAAGCCGAACAGCAGCCCCGCCGCGACGAGCAGCAGCAGCCACTTCTCGTCGCGGTGCCACTGCTGGGACTGGACGAAGGGCAGCAGCAGGACCAGCACACCGGAGCCGAGGAGCAGTACGCCGACCGGGTCCAGCTCGCGCACCTTGACCCGGCCCGCGGCCGGGGTGTCCGGCAGCAGCCGCCGGGCGAGCAGCAGACAGACCGCGCCCAGCGGGAGATTGACGTAGAAGACCCATCGCCAGCCCTCGTCCGCCCCGGCCAACTGGATGATGAGACCGCCCAGCAGCGGCCCGACGGCCATCGAGAGACCGACCACCGTGCCGAACATGCCGAAGGCCCGGCCCCGCTCACGGCCGGAGAACATCTGCTGGATCAGCGCGGAGATCTGCGGGGTGACCGTGCCTCCGGCGAAGCCCTGCACCAGCCGTGCGATCACCAGCCACAGGCTGGACTGGGCCGCTCCGCAGGCCGCGGACGACAGGGTGAAGAGCGTGAGCCCCACCATGAACACCGGGCGCCGGCCACGGGCGTCCCCCAGCCGCCCGGCCGGGATCAGGAAGAGACCGAAGGCGAGCGCGTATCCGGACAGCACCCACTGGAGATCGGAGACCGGGGTGTGCAGGCCCTCGCGGATGGACGGCAGGGCCACATTGACGATGGAGACGTCGAGGAGCGTCATGAAGCCCGCGACCAGACAGACCGTGAGCGCCTTCCAGCGTCGCGGGTCGGGCGCCGCGCCCGGCGTGGACGGGGCGGGCCCGCCCGCGCCGGCTCCGCTGTCCCGCGTTGCGTCTGCGCCCATGAAGCGGACCCTAGTTCGCGTACCCCGATCCCTCACCCGGAGCGCGCCGACCGGCGGACAGCGCGGCACCCCGCCCGACCCGGCCCGGCACCCGGCACCCGGCACCCGGCACCCGGCACCCGGCACCCGGCACCCGGCCGACCCTCCCGGAGCCCGGCCCGGCGGCGCGGCCTATTCCGGGGCGGCGGTGGAGTCGCCGGTGGTCAGCCGGACCACGTTCGACTCCGCACCGTAAAGAAAGGCACGGACCCGGTAGGAGGCCCGTTTCTCGGTGGGCAGCGTGATCAGGCCGGTGGAGTTGATGTCGCGATCGAGGACGACGACCGGATCGTAGGCCGAAGACCCCCGGGGCCGGGCCTCCAGCAGATGGCCCGCTTCGTCCGAGGCATGATCGGTCCAGATGAAGAGGATCCCGTTCGCGTGCTTGATCTCGGCCGTGAGGCCGGAGGGCGCGGCGGCTCCCCCGTCCCGTACGGAGTGGCCGGTCACGGACCGGCCGGGAACCGTGCGGGGAGGCAGCCAGTCATGCCCGGCCTCCTCGTCGGCCGCCGTCAGTCCGCCGGCCGGCAGGGAGACGTCGACCGGCGCGGAGGCGGGGCCCTGGAAGGCCCGCAGCCGGTAGAAGAACGTCGTGCGCGGGATCAGATCGGGATGACGGTAGGCCGTCGCACCGGGCGGCAGGTACTTCAGGACGGTGTACGGGCCCGCCTCCTCCGTCGCGAACTCCAGTACGTGTCCGGCGGAGCCGGGTGCGCCGCGCCAGCTCAGATCGATGTCGGTGGGCGTGGCGAGCGTGGCGCGGAGCGTGGGAGCGGTCGCGCCGGCCCGCGCCTTCCCCGGGCCGGCGGATCCGCCGTCCGGGGAGAGCCCTTCGGCGGCGGTGCCGTCCGGGTGGGCACCGCCCGGTGGGGCGCCGGGTACCCGCGCGGAGTGCCCGGCCGGCGGGGGCGCCGAGCACGCCGCCGCCAGCGCGAGTACGAGCACGGCGGGTACGACCGCTCGCAGGGGGAGGGGCACGTCCGGTCCCCGCTACTTGCGCCAGAAGCGGACATCGCTCCAGACCACGGTGGCGGGTCCGTTGCCGCTGTTGGTGCGGTAGGCGCCGAACTTGTCGTAGAAGCTGCCGCCGGGGCTGGCGTAGGTGTGCTGCAACGAGCCGTTGATATAGGTGCGGTGCGCACTGCCCACCTGGTGGACCGTGTTGACGCGGACCGTCGCGCCGACCGTGCCTGCGTTGGACAGCGTGTCGCCCCCGTGGACGGCGTAGAGCCGCCCGCCTCGTTCGACGGCCAGCATGAAGTACGGCCCGGCCGCCGACTCGTTGAACGTCTGCTTCAGGCTGATGCGGGTGCCGCTCAGGCTGCTGACCCGGAAGTAGCCCTCGAACTGCCGGGTGCCTCCCGTATAGGTGGCGTACCGGCGTTCGGCGCGCTGGTCGCCGCTCGCGGTGGAGCAGGTGAGCCGGAACGTCAGGCCGTCGACCTGGCCGCACCCCCGCTCCTGCACGGTGAAGGTCGGCGAGACCGAGGTCCATCCGCCGGGCTCCACTTCCGCGGAGGCCTGCGGAACGGCGGTCAACGAGGAGACACCCACGGCGGCGAGCACCGTGAACATCCGGAGGCGATGGGTCATGTGTCACTTCCCTGTCGTGAGGCGTGACCAGAGCGACCGTCACATATATGAACAGTGACTCTGCATTTGAATGGTTGAGTGGACCGTAGGACTGGACCAATCATCCGTCAAGAGCCCCACGGGGCGCACCGAACACCCCAGTCGACCTCGCGACGGAACCGATGGGCGGAAAAATGTTCAGATAGACGAACCCGACGCGTGCGACGCCCCAGCCGCGCCATTCCTGACACCGGCGTCCCGACCGTTGAGGACAGCGGTAGTTACTCGTGAGTAGTCCACTGCGGGGAGGTGACATCGGCGACTTACCCGCACTTCCGGGGCCATGACACGGTTGGCACCGTCAACGGCCGAGGGAGTGTGTGTGAACAAGGGATACGCCGCGTTCTGCGATGCGGACCGGCATTTCTACGACGCACCGCACCGGCTGTCGTCCACCGGCGGCACGGGCCACGAGGCCCTGTACGAGGCCGCCCGGCGGCCGGCACCCGACGGCTGGCAGCGCCACCGCGCCGGCGACTGGCTGGCCTGGCGTCCGCTCGACGGCCAACTGCCCTCCCAGGGCTGGAAGATCCATGTGTCGGCGTGTCTGGACAACGCCGAGTCGGTGCTGGACCGCGTCATGGACTACTGCGTTCCGCGCGGCATCGCCTTCAAGTTCGTGCCGAGCCGCTATCTGCTGCACACCCGCAACGCCAAGTACGCGGACCGCGCCGCCAGCGGGAAGTTCATCACCGTCTATCCGGCGGACGACCAGCGGTGCGGCACCATCGCCGCGGAACTGGACGCCCTGCTGGCGGGCGAGGCGGGACCGTACATCCTCAGCGATCTCCGCTGGGGCCGCGGACCGGTCCATCTCCGCTACGGCAGCTTCACCCAGCGCAACTGCTACGACGACGAGGGCGAACTCCGCCCGGCCGTCGAGGACGCCGAGGGACGGCTCGTGCCGGATCTGCGCGGTCCCGTCTTCCGGATACCCGACTGGGTCACCCCGCCGTCCTTCCTGCGCCCGCATCTCGACGCGCGTGACGCCGTGTCCGTCGCGGACCTGCCGTACACGATCGAGCGGGCACTGCACTTCTCCAACGGCGGCGGGGTCTACGCCGGCCGGGACAACAGGAGCGGCGAGAAGGTCGTACTGAAGGAGGCACGGCCGTACGCCGGTCTGGCCGCCGACGGCGCCGACGCCGTCACCCGGCTGAAGCGGGAACAGGAGGCCCTGGAACGGCTGTCGGGGCTCGCCTGCACCCCGGAGGTGCTGGACAGCTTCACCATGGGCGACCATCACTTCCTGGTGCTCCAGTACATCGAGGGCAAGCCGCTCAACACCTTCTTCGCCCGGCGCCATCCGCTGATCGACGCCGATCCCGGCACGGCGCGGCTCACCGAGTACACGGCGTGGGCCCTGCGCATCCACCGGCTGGTCGAGAAGGCCGTCGAGGAGGTGCACGCGCGGGGCGTGGTCTTCAACGATCTGCATCTGTTCAACATCATGGTCTCCGAGGACGAGTCGTCCGTGGTGCTGCTGGACTTCGAGGCCGCCGCGCACGTCGATGACAACGGGCGCCAGACCGTGGCCAATCCGGCCTTTGTCGCACCGGCCGGCCGGCGTGGCTTCGATGTCGACCGCTATGCGCTGGCCTGTCTGCGGCTGGCCCTGTTCATTCCGCTGACCAGTCTGTTCGCCGTCGACCGTGCCAAGGCCGTCCATCTCGCCGAGATCGTGGCGCGGCAGTTCCCGGTCGAGCGCGCGTTCCTCGACGAAGCCGTCGCGGAACTGCTCCGCGACCCCGTGGCTGACCGGGAGGCGGCCACCGGTCCACGGGCGGCGGGAGAGGGCTCCGCCGTGCGGCCCGTGGCGGGCGGCAGCGGCGCCACGGGTCCGTATCTGCCGGCCGAGCCCGCCGACTGGCCCCGGAGCCGGGACTCCATGGTGAACGCCATCCTCGCCTCGGCGTCGCCCGACCGCGACGACCGCTTCTTCCCCGGTGACATCGCCCAGTTCGCCACGGCGGGCGGCGGTCTGTCGTTCGGCCACGGCGCGGCCGGGGTGCTGTACGCGCTGGAGGAGAGCGGCGCGGGCCGGTGCATACCGGCCGAGGAGTGGCTGCTGCTCAGAACGAAGGAACCGGTCTCGGGCACACCCCTCGGCTTCTACGACGGCCTGGCCGGTCTCGCCTGGACGCTGCACCGGCTCGGCCACCCCCAGCGCGCCCTGGAACTCGCCGAGCTGACGCTCGAACAGTCCTGGGAGACCCTGCCGCCGGATCTCCACGGAGGGGCCGCCGGGCTCGGGCTCGCGCTGCTCGACCTCGCGGCGGCGTCCGGGGAGTCGGCGCTGTACGACGCGGCACTGCGCTGCGCGGAGCTGGCCGCCCCCGTGGTGACGGGCGGCCCGGCGCGGCCCGGCGGCGGAATGCCCCGCGCGGGGCTGCTGTACGGCACCTCGGGTGTCGCCCTGCTCTTCCTCCGGCTCTACGAGCGCACCCGGGACACCGCGCTGCTCGATCTCGCGGCGGACGCGCTCCGTCGCGACCTGGCCCGCTGCAAGCACAGCGCGGGCGGGACCCTCCAGGTCGACGAGGGCTGGCGCACCATGCCGTATCTGGGCGCGGGCAGCGTGGGCATCGGCATGGTGCTCGACGACTATCTCGCGCACCGCGCGGACGACGCCTTCGAGCGGGCGCGCGGTGAGATCGTACGGGCGGCGCAGGCCACCTTCTACGCGCAGCCGGGGCTGTTCCGCGGCGCCGCGGGGATGGTGCTGTATCTCAGCCGCACCACGGCCCCGGGACCCGGTACCGGCCCCGCCGAGCTACGGCGCCAGATGGATGCCCTCTCCTGGCACGCCCTGACCTACCGAGGCCAACTGGCCTTTCCCGGAGAGCAGATGATGCGGCTGTCGATGGATCTGTCGACCGGCACGGCGGGCTGCCTGCTGGCGCTCGCCGCCGCGTCGCCCGGCCGTCCGGCCCAGCTGCCCTTCCTCCCGCCGCTCAGGCGGCCCTAGAGCCGGCTCCCGCCAGGAGCCGAAACAGAGCACACCGTCCCCATGAATGAGAGGTAAGACCATGACCCTTCTCGACCTGCAGTCGATGGAGACCCCGAAGGAAGAGGCGACCGGCGACGTGGCCACCGGAAGCCGCGCGAGCCTGCTGCTCTGCGGTGACAGCAGCCTCAGCATCACCACCTGTAACTGACGTCACAGGTGAACGATGTCGTCCGTCATCCGCCGGCCTGATGTGACGTACGGCCTCTCGCGCTGATCAGCGGGGTCCCGGGCGGTTCGCCGCCCGGGGCCCTCGGTCGGTCCCCCGCCGGCCCTGGACCGGAGGAGATCCCCGCCCCATGGTTTTCCGGCGCCGACCCCAGCGTCCGCCGTCCACGGACCGCGACTCACCACCGCCGCCGACACCGACATCACCGCCGCTGCCACCACCGGCACCGCTGCCGCCGCCACCGCTCCCGGCGCGGTCAGGACCCGGTCCGCTCCTCGGCGCGGCCCGGCACAGCGCGGTCCCCACCGCGGCGGTGTTCCTCTGCTCGGCCGCCTCGGCCGCCGCGTCCCTCGTCCTGCCCGCGGCCGTGGGCCGGACCCTCGACCTGCTGCTGGACCGCGACGGCGGAGCCGGGTTCTGGCTCCTGCTGTGCGCCGTGGCGATCACGGCGGAAGTGCTGCTGGACGCCCTGGTGGCCCTGGTGAGCGGTACGGCCAACGCCCATTCGACCGCCTGGCTGCGGGTCCGGGCCTTGACCCGGCTGCTCTCGGCGCCGCCCGAGCGGGGCGCCCGCTTCTCCCCCGGCGACACGGCGGCCAGGCTCTCCGCGAACGCCACCGAGGCCGCCACCGCTCCGGCGACCGCCGCGTCCCTCGCGGCCTCGCTTCTCGCACCGGCCGGGGCGGTCGTCGCGCTGTTCCTCATCGACCTCTGGACGGCCGTCGCCTTCCTCGTCGGTCTGCCGCTGCTCTTCCTGGTGCTGCGCGCCTTCACCCGTGACTCCTCCGACAGCGTCGCGCGCTACCAGCGGGCGCAGTCCGTCCTCGCGTCCCGGCTCGTCGAGGCGCTGGGCGGCGCGCGGACCGTCGCCGCCGCCGGTACGACGGAGCGCGAACTCGAACGGATCCTCGCCCCGCTGCCCGAACTCTCCGTCCAGGGACGGCGGATGTGGAGCGTGCACGGCCGGGCCGTCGCGCGCGCCGGTGTCCTGATGCCCCTGCTGACGACCGGTGTGCTGGCGGTCGGCGGAACACGGCTGGCCTCGGGTGCGATCAGTGTCGGCGAACTGCTGGCCGCCTCCCGGTACGCGGCGCTGGCGGCCGGGGTGGGCGCCGCCGCCGGGTTTCTCGGTTCGCTGGTACGGAGCCGTTCCGCGGCCCGCAGAACGGCCGAGCTGCTGGACCTGCCCGTCCTGGCCCAGGGGGCCGGGTCCCTTCCCCCGGACGGACCGGGAACGCTCCGGCTGCGCGGGGTACGGGTGGTGCGGGACGGCAGGCCGCTGCTCTCCGGTGTGGACCTGGAGATCCCGGGCGGTGTCTCGGCGGCCGTGGTGGGGCGTTCAGGAGCGGGCAAGTCCCTGCTCGCCGCCGTCGCCGGGCGGCTCACCGAGCCGGACGAGGGTTCCGTCCTGCTCGACGGAGTGCCTCTGGAAGCCGTCGAGCGGGACCAGTTGCGCCGCGAGATCGGCTATGCCTTCGAACGGCCCGTCCTGTGGGGCGACACGATCGGCGAGGCCCTGGCGAGCGGCGCCGGGCGGGTCTCCCCCGACCGGGTACGGGCGGCGGCGCGGGCGGCGAGCGCGGACGCGTTCGTACGGCTGCTCCCCCGGGGGTACGACACACCGCCGGACGAGGCGCCCCTGTCCGGCGGTGAACTCCAACGGCTGGGACTGGCACGGGCGTTCGCGCACGCCGGCCGGCTGCTGATCCTGGACGACGCGACCTCCAGCCTGGACACCGTCACCGAGCGGCAGGTGGAACGCGCCCTGGCCCAGGAGGTCCGGTCCGGCACCCGGCTGGTCATCGCCCACCGGCTCTCCTCCGCCGTCCGCGCGGATCTGGTGATCTGGCTGGAGGAGGGGCGGGTACGGGCGGTGGGACCGCACACGGAACTGTGGCGGCTCCCGGCCTACCGCGAGGTCTTCGCGTCGCCGGAACCGGCGGCGGAGCACTCCGCGCGCCCCGGGGTCGCGACGCTGTCCCAGGACGTTCCGGCCGGAGGGCCCGGCCGGTGACGGCGACGGAGGCGGCCGGGCGGACTCGCGCCGACGACCCGGGAGCACAGCGCGGGGACCGGGGAGTACCGCCCGAGGACCGGGGAGTACCACCCGAGGACCGGGGCCGCGAGGGCCGGGGCGCGGCACGCCGGCTCCTGCCGCGGGGCCGCCGCTTCCTGCTGCGCAGAAAGGGGGTTCTGCTCAGGCTCGCGGGCTGGTCCCTGCTGGAGTCCGCGCAGACCTTCCTCGGCGGTTACTGTCTGGCGCGCGCCCTCGACCACGGCTTCCTGGCGGGACGGACGGGAGCCGGTCTGGTGTGGCTGGCCGTGGCCGCCGCGGCCATCCTCGTCGGCGGCCCCCTCGTCCGCGGTGTCTTCACCGAACTGGCCTCGCTCGTGGAGCCGCTGCGGGACGCCCTGGTCCGCCGCGCGGTGACCCAGGCCCTGCGCCGGGCGGTGGCCGACCCGGCACGCCCGGACGGTGGCGCGGTCTCACGGCTCACCCATCAGACCGAGATCGTCAGGGACAGCTTCGCGGGTCTCGTCCTCACCGTCAGATCCTTTGTGTTCACCCTGGTGGGAGCGGTGGCCGGGCTGCTGGCGCTCGCGCCGCTGTTTCTGCTCGTGGTCGTGCCACCGCTGGCCCTGGGGCTGCTGCTGTTCCTCGCCACGCTGCGTCCGATGGCGGCCGCCCAGCGCGCGTTCCTGGACGCCGACGAGGCGATCGCGGACCGTGCCGGCGCGGTCGGTGCCGGTCTGCGTGACATCGTCGCCTGCGGTACGGGCGCGGAGGTGGCCCGGCGTACGGAGCGGCTGATCGACGCGGGCGCCCGCACCTCGCGCGTCCTGGCCCGGTGGGCGGCCGTCCGCACCCTGGCGCTCGGGGTGGCCGGGCAGCTACCGGTGATCGTGCTGCTGGCCGCCACCCCGTGGCTGCTGCGCCAGGGGGTGACGGCGGGGGCCCTGATGGGGGCGCTGGCCTATCTGGTCCAGGCCCTGCTGCCCGCCCTGCATACGCTGATGACCGCGCTGGGGGCCGCGGGCACCCGGCTGCTGGTGGTCCTGGAGCGGTTCGAGGACCGGACAGCCGGCTCCGCTCCCCCGGCGCCGTGTCCCACCGGGTGTCCCCCGCGGCGTACCGCGGTGGATCACGGCGCGGATCCGGCGGTGACCGCGCCGCACGGCCCGGCGCGGAAGGCGGTGGCGAACGGCGGCGCACCGCCGGCGCGCCGGTCCCGGCCCGCGGTGGAGGTCCGTTCGGTGACGGTGGCGTACGGTCCCGGCGCGCCGCCCGTGCTCGACGGTCTCGATCTCACCGTCGAGCAGGGCGAACACCTGGCCGTCGTCGGTCCGAGCGGTATCGGCAAGTCGACCCTCACGGCGGTGATCGCGGGTCTGCTCGCTCCCGGCCGGGGAACCGTGCTGCTGGCGGGCGAGCCCGTGGCCGGCCGGCCGGCGCGGGAGCTGGCAGGCCACCGGGTGCTGATACCGCAGCAGGCGTACGTGTTCACCGGCACCGTCCGCGACAATCTGCTGCACCTGCGTCCCGATGCGTCGTCCGCCGAGCTGACCTCGGCCGTCGGCGTGCTCGACGCCGACGGCCTGATCGGGCGGCTCGGCGGGCTGGACGCGACGGTCGAGCCAGCGAAGCTCTCGCAGGGCGAGCGCCAGGTGCTCTCCTTGTGCCGCGCCTATGTCTCCGCCGCGCCCCTGATGATCCTGGACGAGGCCACCTGCCATCTCGATCCGGTCGCGGAGGCGCGTGCGGAACGGGCTCTGGCCGAACGTCCCGGCACGCTGATCGTGGTCGCGCACCGGCTCTCCTCCGCGCGCCGCGCGGACCGCGTCCTCGTGCTGGACGGGACCAGACCCGCCTGCGGGACACATGAGGAGCTGCTGACCGGCTCGGCCCTCTACCGCGATCTGACGGGCCACTGGTGATCCGGCGGGCCGCTGTCGGAACGGGCGGGAGGGGCCGGAGCGGGTGGGGACGGCCGGCCCGCGCCGGTCAGAGCCAGCCGGCGCCCTGGGAAATGCGGACCGCGTCCAGCCGGTTGCGTCCACCGACCTTGCGTATCGCGGCCGCCAGATAGTTGCGTATAGTCCCCTTGGACAGATGCAGGGACCGCGCGATTTCATCGATCGGCGCGCCCTCCGCCGCCAGCGCGAGAACACTGAGTTCGCGTGGTGTCAGCGGCATCTTCGCGGCCTGGAGAAAATCGAAGGCCAACGATTCGTCGATGAATCGCTCACCTCTGGCGACTCTGTGGATGGCTTCGACTAATCGCCGGGGCTCACCGTCTTTGTTGACGTAACCGAGAGCCCCCGCGTCAAAAGCTTTCCGCAAAGCTCCCGGTTTCCGTACGGTGGCGAGAACCAGCAGACCAGGGCCATGTCCCAGGTCACCGTAGGTGGATTCCATCTTGTCGGCATGTCCCGGTGTATCCAGACAGTCGACATCGGCTACATACACATGGGGTGGTGTGCCGTACGCACCGTGAAATGGCGTACATCCGGGTGCCGACGACACATCGAGTGTCGTTTCGGCCCGCAACAACGCCACCAGCGCCGAGCGGAACAGACTCACATGGTGCACCACATGTACCCGGATCATGCCCTGCCTCCTCTTGGTGTCATCGCCCACACCACAATGCCCCGGGAATGCGAGGAAGAACGCGAAATTCGTCGGTAAGGGAGGCACTTTCCGGTGCACGGCGAGCCCCCGCGTGCAGCAGTGCGCCACCGCGCGCGCCCAGCGGTACGGCGTATAAGCCCAAGGGGGTTCACAGAAGCGCCGCCGGACGCTAAGGGCCGGCGGGGGCCGGGGCGCCCCGGAGGACCGGCGGGCCGGAGGGTGGGCGGCCCCCGGCCGTCCATATGCGCTACTTATCCCGTTTCGCCGGGAAAGGAGGAAAATAGCAGAAGAGAGAGTCCCCGTTGGAGGCGAAGCGATGTCACAGACCCGCTACACCCAGGATCATGGGCTGACCACCCGCATGGTGACCACCATGTTCCTGATCGGTCTGCTGTATGTGGTCCTGGTCGGTGTGCTGCTCGCGGTGCTGGGCAAGTTCTGGCCCGTCATCCTGATCGTCGCGGGCGCGCTGTTCATCGCGCAGTTCTGGTTCAGCGACCGGATCGCGGCCTTCGGCATGGGCGCGCGTGAGGTCACTCCCGAGCAGGCGCCCGAGCTGCACGGCGCCATCGACCGGATCTGCGCGCTGGCCGACATGCCCAAACCACGGGTGGCGATCTCGCAGAGCGACATCCCGAACGCCTTCGCCACCGGGCGCAGCGAGCGCAGCGCCCTGGTCTGTGCCACCACGGGACTCCTGCGCAGGCTGGAGCCCGAGGAACTGGAAGGGGTTCTGGCGCACGAGATGTCCCATGTCGCCCACCGCGATGTGGCGGTCATGACGATCGCGTCGTTCCTGGGCGTGATGGCGGGTCTGATCACCCGTTTCGCCCTCTACAGCGGGCTGTCCAGCAGTGCCAGGAACGCCGGTCCCGCCGGTCTGGCGATCATGGTCATCCCCCTGGTCAGCTCGGTGGTGTACGTGATCGGCTTTCTGCTGACCCGGCTGCTCTCGCGGTACCGGGAGCTGTCCGCGGACCGCGCGGCCGCGCTGCTCACCGGCCGCCCGTCGGCGCTGGCCTCGGCCCTGACCAAGGTGAGCGGTCAGATGGCCCGGATTCCGACCCGGGACCTACGCAAGGCCGAGCCGTACAACGCCTTCTTCTTCGTCCCCGCGTTCTCCTCGAAGGAGAGCCTGAGCCGGCTGTTCTCCTCCCACCCGACCCTGGAACAGCGTCTGGAGCAGCTCGCCCGGCTGTCCGCCGAACTGGCCCGCCCGTGACCCGGGACCGTGCGACCGGCCGTACGCGCGGACGACCGGAGCGGGTACGACCGGAGCCGCGTACGACCCGAGCAGCCGTGTACGACCCGAGCAGCGAGGAGCTGGTCCCGTGGGTCTTCTCGACACCATCCTCGGCCGGAGCAAACCCGTCCGCCCCGACCTCGATCAGCTCTTCGCCCTTCCGTCCGCCGCCCTCACCCTCCAGGCCGGCGCGGGGTTCGTGCCCACCGGTCTTGGCTCCGTCTGTTTCGCGGGCGTGGAGGGCGGCGGCTTCGCGCGGATCCGGCAGGACGTGCGGGAGCTGCTCGACGCGGACTCCGGCCGGGCGGCCGGTGATCCGGTGGTGTTCAGCCAGGACGCGTACGGCTATACGTGGCTGCTCACCCGGCAGCCGCCCGAGGACACGGCCGCCCTGGTCAACGATCTCCACGCGGTGAACACCCTGCTGGAGGAAGGCGGCTTCGGCCCGCAGCTCCTCTGCTCCCTGATGAGCTTCCGGGACTCGGAGCAGCGGCCTCTCGGGCTCGTCTATCTCTACAAGCGCGGCGCCTTCTATCCCTTCGCCCCGCTGCCCGGGGGCGCCGAGAAGAGGGACAACGAACGGGAGCTCCAGGTGCGGGCCCTGCTCGGCGACGATCTGCGGATCGAACCCGATCTGGCCCGCTGGTTCCCCGTCTGGGGCGCGCCCGGTCTGTGACACCGGGCCCCGGGGCGACGACAGGACCGCTCATACGCGACGGTGGCACCGGAACGGGCGCGGGCGGGCGGGGCGGGGCGACGGCGCCGCCGGACGGCCGGCGGCGCCGCGTTCACGGATGGTCCGCGCTCCCGCCCAGGGTCGAGAGGCCCAGGGCGGGAGGCCCTGGGGCGTTACGGCTTGGGCAGGGCGCAGCCCGCGCGGTTCAGGTCGATCTGGTTGCCCGCGCCGACGCAGGGCACGATGCCATAGGTCTCCTGGGCGTAGTTGATGCCCTGGCGCACCGTCACCGTGCCGTTCTGGTCCACCTCGCACGGGTTGTTGAGCGTGCACCGGCCGCCGGACTCGTTGCCGGTGTTGTTGACGGCGACGACCTTGCCGGTGGTGTTGTCGATCACGGGCGAACCCGAGGTGCCGCCGATGGTGTTGCAGGCGGAGGTGTAGCGGACCGAGTCCTTCCAGGTCCAGTCGCCCTCCTTCAACCGGTAGGCGAAGCCGTCGACATTGCAGCTGTAGATGCGCTTCCAGTAGCCGGAGACCACCTTGATGGCGCTGCCCTGGACCGGACGTGTGGTGTTCAGTTCCAGCGCCGTGATCCCGTACGTGTTCTGGATCTGGGCATAGGTGCTGGTGAGCTGGTACAGCGAGACATCGGTGTCGGTCATCGTCGCATACGCGATCTTGCCGGCGCGCAGGGTCGCGACGCTGCTGCCCGCGGAGTTCAGCAGACTGAAGGTACGGGTGGAGGCCCGGCCGACGACGACCTCGCCGGGGCCGAGGAAGCCGGTCTCCAGACAGTGGCCGTTGGACAGGACCAGGGCGGGATCGTTCGGCTGCGAGCCCGGCGTACGGACCACGGAGCCCGAGCAGTTGCTGAGTGCCACCGTTCCGGCGAAGTCGACCGCCTTGACCTCGACTTGAGGAGTCGTGTCGGTCGTGGCGGCCGTCGTCGGCGCCACCGTGTCATGGCTCGCTGCCATCACGGGTGCCGTACCCGCTCCGAGGAGCAGGACGGCGAGGAGCGCGCCGAGGAGAGGCTTCTTCATGTGGGGGTCCCCTCTGTGACCGAAGTGCCTTCGGTTTTGTCATGCGCATTGTGGATGCGCCCACGGCGGCGGGCAACCACGCCTCAGCGCACGACCGTTGCCGTCTCCGAGGTCCACGCCGCGGCCTGATCGCTGAGTGAGAGACCCAGTCCGGGGCGGCTCGGCACGACCATCCGGCCCTCCCGCAGTTCGAGCCGTTCGTTGAACAGCGGCTCCAGCCACTCGAAGTGCTCGACCCAGGTGGCCCGGGGATAGGCGGCGGCGAGATGGAGGTGGATCTCCATCGCGAAGTGGGGCGCCATGCCCAGGAACCTGTGGTCGGCGAGCGCCATGATCCGGAGGAAGGGGGTGATCCCGCCGACCCGGGGCGCGTCGGGCTGGATGAAGTCGGCGGCTCCGGACATGATCAGGCCGGTGTGCTCCGCGACGCTGGTGAGCATCTCACCGGTGGCCACGGGGGTGTCCAGGCTCGCGGCCAGTGCGGCGTGCCCCTCGGCGTCATAGGCGTCCAGCGGTTCCTCGATCCAGGTGAGACCGAAGCCCTCCAGGGCGCGGCCCATCCGGGCGGCGGTGGTGCGGTCCCACTGCTGGTTGGCGTCGACCATCAACGGCACGTCCTCGCCGAGGCGTTCCCGTACGGCCTCGACGCGCCGCAGGTCCGTCCGGTGGTCCGGCTGGCCCACCTTGATCTTGATACCGCCGATGCCCCGCGTCAGCGCCAGGCCGGCGTTCTCCAGGACCTGGTCGAGGGGGGCGGAGAGGAATCCGCCGGAGGTGTTGTAACAGCGTACGGAGTCACGGTGGGCGCCCAGCAGCTTGGCCAGGGGCAGTCCCGCCCGGCGGGCCTTGAGGTCCCACAGGGCGATGTCGAAGGCGGCGACGGCCTGGGTGGTCAGTCCGCTGCGGCCCATCGACGCGCCCGCCCAGACCAGCTTCTGCCAGAGCCGGCCGGTGTCGCTGGGGTCCTCACCGATCAGCTCGAGGGCTATCTCCCGGGCATGGGCGTACAGTCCGGGACCGCCCGCCCGCTTGGAGTAGCCGAAGCCGATCCCCTCGTGGCCGCCCTCGGTGCTGATCTCCGCGAAGACGAACGCGATCTCGGTGAGCGGCTTCTGACGCCCCGTCAGTACTTTGGCGTCGCTGACCGGGGCGGGCAGCGGCAGCCTGACGAGCGAGAGACGGACGCCGCAGATCCGGTCGAGCGTGGCCGGCCCCGGGGCCTGGGCGAACGGCTGGGCGGCGGAGGGCCGGGGGGTGGAGGGCTGGGCGGCGGCTGACATGACACGGCTCCTTCGAACTACGCGCGGGGTACGTCGCATTACGGCGTCGGAGACCGGCCGTCGGGATGAGGGCGGCCGGAACGGACGGCTGCCCCGGCGACCGCGCCCCGCGTAGTCGAACCCGTCGGGCCGGCACGGCGACGAGGAGAGCCCTGCCCCCCGGTCGCCCCGTCCACGCCTCGCCGGCCCCCAGGGCCTTTCGTTTGGATCAGGCTGGGTCGCGAGCCCAGCACGATCCGAACGGGAGGCCCTCGGTCATGCCTGACCACGAAAACGCCCCTGCCGGGCCCGGATCGGGCCCGGCAGGGGCGCACGGGAGAGCACGGGGACGGGGGCCGGCCCCGCCGCCGGTACGGTCAGAGTCCGCCGGTGTGGAGCAGACGGTTGGGCGAGCCCTTGCTGATGGGCGACACCAGGTTCTTGCCCGCCTGTTCCGCGATCCAGAGGGCGATGTCCTTGGGGCTCGCCTCCGGGTGCTTCTCCTGGTACAGCGCGACGACCCCGGCGACATGCGGGCTCGCCATGGAGGTGCCGCTCTGCGCGACGGAGCCGCCGCCGAGTCTGGCCGAGACGACGGCGGAGCCCGGGGCGTATGTCCACACGCACTCGCCGTAGTTGCTGAAGTCGGCCTCACGGTCCTGTACGTCGGTCGCGCCCACGGCGACCACCTGTTCGGCGCCCGCCGGCGAGGCGGCGCAGGCGTCCGCGGACTCGTTGCCCGCCGCGACGACGGGCAGGACACCCCGGGCCGCGACGGCGTCGGCCGCGTCGTCGGCCGCCGTGGACGAGGGCCCGCCGAGTGACACATTGAGGACCGCGGGCTTCTTGGCGTTCCTGGCGATCCAGTCGAGCCCGGCGAGGATGCCGGCCCAGGTGCCGTTGCCCCGGCAGTCGAGTACGCGTACGCCGACCAGCGAGACCGAGCGGGCCACACCATGGACCGCACCGCCCGCGATGCCCGCCACATGCGTGCCGTGGCCGTTGCAGTCCTGGCCGTTGCGCCGGTCGCGGAGGGCGTCGAAACCGACCGTGGCGCGGCCGCCGAACTCGCTGTTCGCGGTCTCGATCCCGGTGTCGAGGATGTACGCCGTGACGCCCCTGCCCGTGCCGGTCACGGTGAACTCCTTGTCGAGGGGCAGATTCCGCTGGTCGATCCGGTCGAGGCCCCAGCTCGCCACGGTGTTCCGGTCCCGGCCGCGGTCCCGCCCCGCCACGGGCGGACTGACAGAGACCCGGCCGTTCTCCTCCACCGCCGCGACCCCGGGGAGCGCGCGTACCGCGCCGAGCTGGGAGGGCGTGAGGACGGCGGCGAATCCCCGCAGAGTGGTCTCGTAGACGAAGAGCGGGTCGAGACCGAGCCGCCGCGTCGCCTCGGCCGGTGAGAGCGTGGGCTTCAGCGTGACGATGTACTGGTGGGGCACCGCCCGCGCGGAACGTTCCACCGGAATGTGGTCCTCACGGGCCCCGGCCAGGGCGTCGGTACCGCCGAGCAGGGGGACGAGCAGCAGAAGGGCGGCCGGTGCCCAGCGCGTGCGCAGGCGCATGCGTTCTCCTTGGGATGACGGATTCGGTCGCGGACAGGGGTGTACGCGAGGGAGGAACACCCGTCCTTCGTCCACGACACACGCTCCGCTTGAGCGGCGTCGGCCGAATGGCGCAGCGCCCCGCCGCGGCCGGGGAGCGCCGCGCCGGGGACCGGATACGCAGGAATACGGAGGGATACGGAAGGGTACGGGTCAGGCGGCGGGGAGCGCCTGTTCGGCCCAGATGGACTTCCCCGTGGGGATCTGCCGGGTGCCCCAGCGCTCGCTGAGCTGGGCCACCAGCAGCAGTCCCCGGCCCCCTTCGTCGAAGACACGCGCCCGGCGCATGTGCGGGGCCGTGGTACTGCTGTCGGAGACCTCGCAGATCAGGGTCCGGTCACGGATCAGCCGCAACCGGACGGGGCCCCCGGCGTGCAGGATGGCGTTGGTGAACAGCTCGCTGACCACCAGCTCCGTACTGAAGGTCAGCTCCTCCAGGCCCCAGGAGGCGAGCTGGCCCGTCACCCGTTCGCGGGCGTCGGCGACCAGCGCGGGCTCGGCCGGCAGCTCCCAGGTGGCGACCTGGCCGGCGTCCAGCGTATGGGTGCGTGCGACGAGGAGGGCGACGTCGTCGACGGGAGTGCTGGAGTACAGGGACTGGAGCACGGTGTCGCAGACGGACTCCAGCGAGGGCGAGGGGGTGCGCAGGATGTCGCACAGCACCTCGATGCCGGAGCCGGCGTCGTGTTCGCGGGACTCGATCAGCCCGTCGGTGTAGAGGACGAGCAGACTGCCCTCCGGGATGTCGAACTCGGCCGATTCGAAGGGCAGATCACCCAGGCCCAGCGGCGGTCCCGCCGGCACCTGGAGCACTTCCACCGTGCCGTCGGGCCCGGCGAGCACGGGCGGCGGATGGCCGGCGCGGGACACACAGCAGTGGCGGGACACGGGGTCGTAGACGGCGTAGAGACAACTCGCGCCGACATTGGCGTCGTCGGCCACCGCGCCGGTGTTCTCCGAGGCGAGCCGTACGACCACATCGTCCAGATGGGTGAACAGCTCGTCGGGCGGCAGGTCCATGTCCGCGAGCGTGCGGACGGCGGTGCGCAGCCGGCCCATCGTGGCGGACGCGTGGATGCCGTGGCCGACCACATCACCCACCACCAGGGCGACCCGGGAGCCGGAGAGCGGGATGACGTCGAACCAGTCGCCGCCCACCCCGTACTGGCTGTCGGCGGGCCGGTAACGGGTGGCGACCTCCACGGCCGACTGCGGGGCCTCTCCCCGGGGCAGCAGACTGCGTTGCAGGGTGACGGCGGTGCCGCGTTCCCGGGTGTACCGCCGTGCGTTGTCGATACAGACGGCGGCGCGGGCCGCGAGCTGTTCGGCGAGCAGCAGATCCTCCTCGGTGAAGGCCTCCGGGTTGACGCTGCGGCAGAAGAGGGCAGCGCCCAGGATGTTCCCCCGGGCGACCAGGGGCGCCGCCACGATCGACTGGACCCCGTAGCGCGGGCAGTTGGCGGCCCGGTTGGGGTCCCGCGTCATCCACTTGAGGTACTCGGTGTCCCAGGGCCCGGTGAGAACGGCCCGGCCGGTGGACAGACAGCGGGCGGGGGGTGAGTACTCGGGGTAGTTGTCGACGTCACCGAGGGCGACGGCCGCCTCGGGGGCGTCGGGCCGGTGGGCGGAGCGGTGCGCGACCCGCCGCAGCCGTACGTCGCCGGTGGGCGGGCCGGGCGTCGGCTCGTCACCGTGCAGTACGGAGTCCAGCAGATCGACGCTGATGAAGTCGGCGAACCGGGGCAGGGGTGTGCTCGCCAGCTCCTGGGCGGTACGGGTCACATCCAGCGTGGTGCCGATCCGCAGGCCCGCCTCGTTGAGCAGGGCGAGGCCCTCGCGGGCCCGGTACTCCTCGCTGATCTCCAGGCCGGTCACGGCCACGGCCCTCACCCGTCCTTCCTGGTCCGTGAGCGGTGAGAGCGACACGTTCCAGGCGCGCTCGTGGTGCTCGCCCGCCGCCCGGCGGAAGGTCAGCGCGGTCTCGGGTTCGCCCGTGCGCAGTGCCCGTCGCATGGGCCTCTCGACGTGGGCGTCCGTACGGTTCTCCGTCAGGAATCCGGACCGCCTCCCGCGCATCTCGTCCTCGGTGAGGCCGACGATCCGGCACATCTCGTGGTTGGCACGCAGCAGCCGGAGGTCCGTGTCGTGGATCGCCATCGGGAGCACCGCCTGGGCGAAGGAACGCTCCGCCAGATCGGCGCCGGGGGCGGGAAAGGGGTGGGCCACGGTCGCCAGCAGCCACTGGCCGGTTCCGTCGGCGCTCCGGAGCGGGGAGGCCAGCAGGTCCACGTCCACGGGGCCGCCGTCCCGGTGCCGTGCCGGGATCCGGCCGCTCCACGGCTCCTTGCGGGACAGGGAGCGCCGCCCGGAGGCGGGCAGAGCGCCTCGCAGCAGCTCCGAGGCGGGGTGTCCCACGATCTCGACGGGCGCGTAGCCGAGCAGGTGCTCGGCGGCCGTGCTCCAGGCCAGGACGACGCCCTGCGCGTCGACGGTCGCCGTGGCCCAGGTCACCCCGCCGCCGGACCCGGCCGGCGTCCGCGAGGCGGCCGTGCCGCGCGTGTCATCCATCCCGATCTCAGCTTTCGCACAATTTCATGATTCTCCACATATCGGACTATTAGCCCTTCACACTGGTATTCCCTCCGCGTGGGGCGTCATGCGTGGTGGAGCGGTCCGTCGCCGGACGGTGCCGCTCCGTAGGGCGTCCATATGGCCGGACCCCACCGCTCCACCGGATTGATGGTGGTCCGGCCCGTGCTCGGCGGTGCGTGAGCGGCCCTACTCTCCGTATCCACCAGAGGGGGGACACCTCGAAGGAGCCGCCATGCAGGGAACCCGTACACGAACCCGTCAGAGAAAACTCTCCACCGCCGGGCTGCTGCTCGCGCTGCTGGTCGCCCTGCTCGGTGCGGGTGGGCCCGGGTTCGTGCCCGTGGCGCGGGCCGCGTCGCTCACCGAAGTCACCGGGTTCGGCTCGAACCCCGGAAATCTGCGGATGTTCCGCTATGTGCCCGACGGTCTGCCCACGGGCCGGCCCCTGGTCGTGGCGATGCACGGCTGTACGCAGTCGGCCGCCGCGTTCGACACCGAGACCGGCTGGACCAAGTGGGCCGACCAGTGGGGCTTCGCCCTGCTGCTGCCGCAGCAGCAGTCCGGGAACAATCTCAACTCCTGCTTCAACTGGTTCGAATCCGGCGACATAGGGCGGGGCGCGGGCGAAGCCCTGTCGATCAAGCAGATGACGGACCGGATGAAGACCGATCTGGGCAGTGCCCCGGGGCGGGTGTACGCGACCGGGCTCTCCGCCGGGGCCGCGATGACCAATGTGATGCTCGCCGCCTACCCGGACGTCTTCGCCGCCGGAGCGCCGGTGGCGGGGCTGCCCTACGCCTGTGCGACCAGTGTGCTGGCCGCCTACACCTGCATGAGCCCGGGGACCAACCTCACACCGGCCGCCTGGGCGGACAAGGTCCGTGGCGCGTACCCCGGTTACACCGGGAGCAGGCCGTCGGTCTCGGTCTGGCAGGGCACCAGTGACGCGACGGTCGTCCCCGCCAACATGCGGGAGACCGTGGAGCAGTGGACCGCCGTCCACGGCACGGACGCCACGGCCGACACCAACGACACCGTGGCGGGCTATCCGCACGCGGTGTACCGCGACGGCGCCGGACGGGCCGTGGTGGAGACGTACTCCCTCACCGGCATGGGGCACGGCCAGCCGGTCGACCCGGGTACGGGGGCCGAGCAGTGCGGCACCGCGGGCGCGTACATCCTGGACGTCAACATCTGTGCCTCGTACCGCATCGGTCAGTTCTGGGGTCTGGGCGGTGGCGGTGGCACGCCGGAGGATCCCGGCGAGCCCGGCGGGGAGGAGCCGCCGCGCACCGTGGTGTTTCCGAGCCTGGGCGCGGACGACGGGTATGTGAAGGCGTCGGCGACGGGCGGCGCTCCCGCCGTCGGCACCCTCGAAGGCAGCCTCGGGGTCGCGGTCGGCCGGGGTACGGACGGGCTCCACAACCGCGCCCTCCTCTCGTTCGACACCTCGTCCCTGCCGGACGGCGCGAACGTGAAGCGGGCCTATGTGACGGTGGCGCGCGGCAGCGGCGGCGGTGATCCCTGGGCGGCGGGCAACCGGCTGGTGCTGGACATCAGGACCGGCTGCTTCGGTGCCGCCTGTTCGACGGGGTCGGACGACTGGGGCGCCGCGGCCTCGGTGACGGAGGCGGCGGAGTTCGGCGCCTTCACCTCCGGGACGAAGGCGTCCGGCGCCTTCACCACGGTCAACCGTACGGGCGTCACCCAGGCACGGCTGCGCCTGGTGAACGCGCCGGCCTCGACGGCGTACGTCTTTCTGAAGTCGGGCGCCGACGCGACGCTGACGGTGGAGTGGGAGGAGTAACCAGCCCCCGTACCGGTCCGCCGTCTTCGGCGCTCGGGCCCGGCACAGCCCACCACAGCGCCGCGCGCGGGGGCGGGGGGGGGGGGGCGCGCCCGCCCCCCCCCCCCCCCCCCCGCGGGGGGGGGGGGGGGGGGGGGGGGCCCCGCCCCCCAACGCGCCCCCGGGCCGGTGCGGTTGACCATGTCGATATAGCGGTCCCAGTCCCAGTAGCGCCCGGGATCCGTGTGCGTGGCGCCGGGGACCTCGCTGTGCGCGATGATGTGGCCCCGGTCCTTCGGCAGGCCGTACCGGTCGCAGACGGCGGCGGTCAGCGCCGCCGACGCGTCGTAGAGCGCGTCGGTGAGGTACGCGGGCCGGTCCACCCAGCCCTCGTGCTCGATTCCCACGCTGCGGGTGTTGTAGTCCCAGTTGCCCGCGTGCCAGGCGATGTCCCGCTCCCGCACGAACTGGCCGATGTACCCGTCGGCCGAGGCGACCATGTAGTGCGCGGAGACCTGCTTGGCCGGATTCTGGAAGATCCTCCTGGCCTTCTGGAAGGCCACCTGCGTCACATGGATGACGACGAACTCGACCGGATACTCCGAGGGGCGGTCGGAGACCGTGTAGTTGGCGGGGGTGGCCGGCATCCAGTGCGTGGGGGGAGGCGCGACGGGGGCCCGGCGTTCACCGGCCCGCGCGACGGCGGAGGCCGTGCCGGCCGCGAGAGCCGTGGAGCCGAGATACGCGCCGGCGCGGAGTAACGCCCGTCGCGTCGGGGCGGTTCCTTCGGTTTCCATGGGGCTCTCCTGTTCTGCTGGGCGGGCCGGCGGGCCGCACGCGCGGCGCGGCCCGCCCCATGCTGAACGGCGGGACGGTCCCCGCCGGGATCGACCCGGCACCCGGGTCACCCGGACAGGGAAGACCACCCTTCTGCCCCAAACGGTTCCCCGCGGCCTACACCCAGGCACCCCGGGCCGCGAGCGTCAGGACCAGCGCGGCGATGTTCCACGCGTCGTCGTCCCCGCGGTGGTGGCGGCCCTCCAGCGGAAGTCCCGCGATGCGCAGCGCCTCGGCCATCCCCGGGCGCCTGCGCAGTCCGTGGGCGGCGGTGAAGGCCAGCTTGGCGTTGGTGTGCCGCTGCCCGAAGGGGTACGTGGCGCTGCTGGTCCTGCACTGCCGGGCGAACTGCCGCCGGTCGTAGTCGCCCCAGCTCGCCCAGGGCCGCAGACCGGCCGCGTGTTCCACCGCGAGCACGCGGCAGGCCTCGGCGAAGCCGAGGCCTGTGTCCACTTCCGCCTGGGTCAGGCCGGTCAGCCCGGTACAGAAGTCGCTGACCGTGGACCGCGCGGGCCGTACGAGAATACGGTGCCGCGCGATCCGTTCGCCCGCGTCGAGGTCGACGACGGTCAGTCCGATCTCGATGATCTCGCTGACGGCGCCGGGCGGTGGCGTTCCGTCCCAGCAAGTGGCTTCCACGTCAACGACGTTCAGCAGTCCCCCGGAGCTGCGCATGCCGCAGAGCGTAGTGCGAAGTTCGCCTGGCGGTCACCTGTTTCCTTGGTTGGGGCCGAGTCGGCTGTTTCCCTGCGGGGGTCCGAGAGGGCTGTCTTCCACCGTGCCGACCCGGCGCTTGCGTCCGCTCCTCATCGCGGCGCCCGCGCAGAGCAGACCGAGCAGGAAGGTCAGCGCGCCGATGACGACATTGCTCCAGATGATGCCCTTGTCGGGGCCGCTGCCCACGACCCAGGGGGACACGATCAGCCACACTCCCATGAGACACATGGCCCAGCTCAGCCCGTACATCCTCGCCGGGGCGCTGGTGAAGCCGAGCGCCAGCACGACGATGGCGATACCGATGATCACGTTGTGGATCGTCAGCGACTGCTGGGTGTTCGAGAAGTGCAGGATCCAGGGTGACAGCGCGCAGTACAGACCGACGAGGAACACCGGTCCGTCCACGAGCGCCACATCGCGTCCGCCGAGCATGCGCGCGTACCGCTCCCGCATCTCGGGGACATCGGGATGACCGGCAAGGTCCCCCCTCGCATGTGAAACGTCGGCCATACGACTCGCCTCCTTCGTTCGCCGCAAGTCTGACCGCGAGGCGCGACACCGGGTCGCGCTCTGTCCATTCTGCGCGCTTTGTCGGTTTTTGTTAAACGCGGGGCCCCGGCGGACCATCGCCGCACCTCAGAGCCCGTTCACATCTCCCCGGCGGCTCCGCGCCCACCGCGTCGCACCCCGCACGGAGGGTGAGCGAACGGTGGCGGTGGGTGCCGCCCGGAGCGGGCCGAAGGGCGCCGGGGCGGGAAGCGGCACCGCAACCGCGTTGCTTTCAGGGGCATTTCGCTGGATCCTTACGGGGCTGATCGACCGGGCGGCGGAGGGGTGGCCATGCCGTACATGGGGGAACTGCGGCTCTCGGACGGGACGTCCGTCCCCTTGGAGATCGACGAGGGGGAGGACGGCGGGATATCCAGGGCGGCCCGCGGGGGCGCCGAGGTGCAGACCGTCGCCGAGACCTTGCAGGAGGCTCTGGACCGGGTGCGCCCGGCGCTCAATGTGATGGTGGAGAAGGTGCGCGAGCTGGCGCATCCGCCGGACACCGTGGCCGTGGACTTCGGTGTCAAGCTCACCGCCGAGGCCGGGGTGGTGGTGGCGAAGGCCGCCACCGAGGCCAATTTCACCGTGCACCTGGAGTGGCACAGCGGCTCGCTGCCGACCTCCTGACCGGCCGTCATCGCGCCATGTCCGTACGTGGGGCCGACGCGTACCCGCGGTCCCGTACCCGGGTACGGGACCGCGGGACACCGGCCGCCCGCGCCCGTAACCCCGCGCCGACCGCCCTATCGGGTGAAAGTCATGTCGCGGGGGCTGACGGGGGAAGGGCCGTGCGCGGCTGTCCGGTTCGCCGCGCTGGCCCGGAAAATCCGCACCTCCGACGGGTTCGCCGGGAGCCTTGACGACGCGCCGGGGAGGAAGCGGTCGCGCCGCGCCGGGGAAAGCAACGCCATGCTGCTTGCCGAGTCCCCACCCCAGGCGTTGACCGGAGGAACGTTGCAGTGACGACGACAGGCACGGAAGAGTCGGCTGAGGCCGAGGACTCCTACGAGAACGAGGTGCCGGTACGGCGCAAGCGGCCGGGCGCTGTCATCGTCGGATGGCTGACCACCACCGATCATAAGACGATCGGCACGCTCTATCTGGTCACTTCATTCGGATTCTTCATCATGGGCGGTGTGCTGGCGCTCTTCATGCGCGCCGAACTGGCCCGTCCCGGGATCCAGATCATCTCGCACGAGCAGTTCAACCAGGCGTTCACGATGCATGGCACGATCATGCTGCTGATGTTCGCGACACCGCTGTTCGCCGGCTTCACCAACTGGATCATGCCGCTCCAGATCGGCGCGCCCGATGTCGCCTTCCCCCGGCTGAACATCCTGGCGTACTGGCTCTATCTCTTCGGCTCGCTCATCGTGGTGGCGGGGTTCCTGACCCCCAACGGCGCCGCGGACTTCGGCTGGTTCGCGTACTCCCCCCTCACCGACGGGGTCCACTCGCCGGGGGTCGGCGGTGATCTGTGGATCATGGGGCTGGCCTTCTCGGGCTTCGGCACGATCCTCGGTTCGGTCAACTTCATCACCACGATCGTCTGTATGCGCGCCCCCGGCATGACGATGTTCCGGATGCCGATCTTCACCTGGAACGTGCTGCTGACCGCCCTGCTGGTGCTGTTCGCCTTCCCCGTGCTGGCCGCCGCGCTGCTCGCCCTGGAGGCGGACCGCAAGTTCGGCGCGCATGTCTTCGACGCGGCCAACGGCGGCTCCCTGCTCTGGCAGCACCTCTTCTGGTTCTTCGGCCATCCCGAGGTGTACATCATCGCCCTGCCGTTCTTCGGCATCGTCACCGAGATCCTCCCGGTCTTCAGCCGCAAGCCGGTCTTCGGCTATATCGGTCTGGTGGGCGCGACCATCGCGATCGCGGGTCTCTCGATCACCGTGTGGGCACACCACATGTTCGTGACGGGCGGTGTACTGCTGCCGTTCTTCTCCTTCATGTCCTTCCTGATCGCGGTGCCGACCGGGGTGAAGTTCTTCAACTGGATCGGCACCATGTGGCACGGCTCGCTCTCCTTCGAGACCCCGATGCTCTGGTCGATCGGCTTCCTGGTCACCTTCCTGTTCGGCGGCCTCACCGGTGTCCTGCTGGCCTCGCCGCCCCTGGACTTCCATGTGTCCGACTCGTACTTCGTGGTCGCGCACTTCCACTACGTCGTCTTCGGCACCGTGGTGTTCGCGATGTTCGCCGGATTCCATTTCTGGTGGCCGAAGTTCACCGGGAAGATGCTGGACGAGCGGCTCGGGAAGATCACCTTCTGGACGCTGTTCGTCGGATTCCACGGCACGTTCCTCGTCCAGCACTGGCTGGGCGCCGAGGGAATGCCGCGCCGGTACGCGGACTATCTCGCCTCCGACGGATTCACCGCGCTCAACACCGTCTCCTCCATCTCCTCCTTCCTGCTCGGGCTGTCGATGCTGCCGTTCTTCTACAACGTCTGGAAGACCGCGAAGTACGGCAAGAAGATCGACGTGGACGACCCCTGGGGCTACGGGCGCTCCCTGGAGTGGGCGACCTCGTGCCCGCCGCCGCGGCACAACTTCCTCACCCTGCCGAAGATCCGTTCCGAGTCCCCGGCGTTCGATCTGCACTACCCCGCCATCCGGACGCTCGACGAGGCCGCGAACCGGCACGACACCTCCGCGACGGTGGCGCCGGGGGACAACCAGAAGTGAGAACAGGAGCCGGAGAGGGCGTGGCACGCCGCGCCGGAACGAGGAGGAACGCGTGGAGCCCGACCAGGACAGCGCTCGCGGTCTTGTCCAGCTCGAAGGCTATCTCCTGTGGAGCGCCGAGGTCGGGGACGCCCGCGCGCGGGCGGTGCGCTTCTGCGAACAGCTGCCCTGGCTGACGACGGCCCAGCGCGAGGACGTGGAACGCGTCTATGTCGCCGACCGGCTGGCGCTCTCCAAGGCGATGCTCGTCCGGATCTCGGAACGCGCCGCCGAACTGCGCGACGAGTACACGGAGCGCTACCGGCGGCTCAGAACACGCTGTGTGGCGGCGGCCGTTCTGGCGGTGGGCGCGGCGGGCGGCCTGTGCGCGGCGGTGATGTCTCTCGGCCGTTGACGGCGGGTGCGGCGGGGCGGTGCCGGGGCCCGGCGGCGCCGTGCGGCACGGGCGGTGCGACGGGAGAACCGGGGGCGCGGCAGAATCGGCCCATCGCACCTGGGAAGGAGCACCACCATGGCAACTCCTCTGACCGCCGCGAAACTCCTGAAAGCACTCCGGGACGAGGGACTGAAGGTCGTCGAGCACCGGAGCTGGCGGACGCACAACCGCAATCACAAGGGTCCTTGGGGCCCGCTGCACGGCGTGATGATCCATCACACCGTCACCTCGGGCACGGCCGCCTCGGTCGAGCTGTGTTACAACGGCCACTCCACCCTGCCGGGCCCGCTGTGCCACGGGGTGATCGCCAAGGACGGCTCGGTCCATCTCGTCGGCAACGGCCGGGCCAACCACGCCGGCCTCGGTGACGACGAGGTCCTGCGCGCCGTGATCGGCGAATCGGCGCTGCCCGCCGACAACGAGGCCAACACCGACGGCAACCGGCACTTCTACGGCTTCGAGGCCGTGAATCTGGGCGACGGCAAGGACCCGTGGCCGGCCGCCCAGTTGGAGGCGATCGAGAAGGCCGCGGCGGCCGTCTGCCGGGCGCACGGCTGGAGTCACCGCTCCGTGATAGGGCATCTGGAGTGGCAGCCGGGCAAGATCGACCCGCGCGGCTTCACCATGGAGTCGATGCGCGGGCGCGTCAAGGAGCGGCTCGCCGCCGGCCCCGGCACCCCCTCCCCGCCGCCGAAGCCCCCGGTGGCCTACGAACCGTTCCCCGGAGCCGCGTTCTTCGCGGCCGGCCGGCGCAGCGCGATCATCACGGCGATGGGCAAGCGGCTGGTGGCGGAGGGGTGCGGACGGTACGAGGTCGGGCCGGGACCGGCGTGGTCCGACGCCGACCGCGCGTCGTACGCCGCCTGGCAGCGCAAGCTCGGCTACACCGGTGGTGACGCCGACGGTACGCCGGGAAAGACGAGCTGGGACCGTCTCAAGGTGCCCAACGTCTGATCCACCGGCCCGGCGCCCCGTGCGCGCGGAGCCACTTCGCGGGCCCCGGCCGCGGAGCGACTCCGCGGCCGGGGCGCCGGACAGCCGGTCCTCGCGGTCAAAGGCGCGAACGGTTTTCGCTCTTATGATCCATTGATCCATCACCGGACACGGGCTCTTCGGCCGCGCCCTCATGGACCACATCCGATCCGTCACTCGGAGCGAGCAGATGTGGTGGTGGCGCCACGCGTTCCGGGTCGGAGCGGGCAAGACTGCCTGCGTTCCACGAACCCGACCCAAGGAGTGTTCGCATGCGGTCCATCGCAAGAGGCCTGACGCTCACCGCCACCGCCCTGGCGTTCACCACGCCGGCCGGCACCGGCGCGGCGAGCGCCGCACAGACCGGCGCGGAGAGCCTGTACGCGCCGTCCGCCCTGGTGCTCGCCGTCACCGCGGGAGACGACGCCACGGCCGGTACGGTGCTGCGCGCCGTGACGCTCACCTGCGCGCCCACGGCACAGGGCAGCCATCCGGACGCGGTCGGCGCCTGCGCGGAACTGCGCGCCACCCGGGCCCGGCTGGACACGATCACCACCCCGGGCTCGCGCGCCGCGTGCAGCAAGGAGTGGAACCCGGTGACCGTGACGGCGGAGGGCGTCTGGGAGGGCAGACGTTTCTCGTACGCCCACACCTTCGGCAACCCGTGCGCCAAGGACAGCGGGAGCGGCGCGGTCTTCGCCTTCTGACACCCGTCCGGTTCCGGACGTCCACCGACGGGCGGCCGGGGCCGGGCGTCCGGCCGCGACGCGCTCCCGCCCCCGGCGCCGCCAGGGGCGGGAGCCGCCGCGAGCGGACCCGTGCCCCCGTCCGCCCCGGTCGTACGGGCCGCCATTTCGGCACTCTTGACCGGCTCATGTCATACCCGCAGGATGACCCCGGACGGCCCGACTTCATCCATCCCGCACAGGGCGCGTCGCAGCGGTACCCCCCACACCTCCAGATCCGGGAGACTTCATGCGGCTCCGAACACGCGCAAGCGGCACCACCGGCCGCAGACGGACAGCGACCCTGGCCGCCCTGCTGACCCTGGCCCTCGGCGTCACCGCCACGGCCACCAGCGCCGACTCCACGCCCCCGTCCGCCGCCGCCAGGGCCGCGGCGGCCGACGAGGAGATCCGGCAGTACGAGATCCAGATGCACGCGACCTCCGCGACACGCACCGCGCTCGCCAGGACGGGCGTGACCATCGACGAGTCGGACAGCGAGACCGTGGTCGTCTCGGCCGATCCCGCGCAGGCGAAGCGGCTGCGCGCGCTCGGCTACGACCCCACACCGCTGGGCGCCGTCCCCGACCGCACCCTGAACGGCGTCGTCGAGCCGTTCGACTTCCCCTCCGCCGACTCCAGGTACCACAACTACGCGGAGATGACGAGCGAGATCAGCGCTGTCATCGCGGCCAACCCCGGCCTGGTGAGCCAGCGGGTGATCGGCACCTCGTACCAGGGCAGGAACATCGTCGCCCTCAAGATCAGCGACAACGTCGCCACCGACGAGAGCGAGCCCGAGGTCCTCTTCACCCACCACCAGCACGCGCGTGAGCACCTCACCGTGGAGATGGCGCTCTATCTGCTCAAGGAGCTGACCTCCGACTACGGCACCGACTCGCGGGTCACCAACCTCGTCAACAGCCGTGAGATATGGATCGTCCCTGACCTCAACCCGGACGGCGGCGAGTACGACGTCGCCACCGGTTCGTACCGGAGCTGGCGCAAGAACCGTCAGCCCAACTCGGGCTCCACCGCGATCGGTACGGACCTCAACCGCAACTGGGCCTACCGGTGGGGCTGCTGCGGCGGCTCCTCCAGCAGCCCCTCCTCGGACACCTACCGGGGCAGCGCCGGCGAGTCCGCCCCCGAGGTGAAGGTCGTGGCGAACTTCGTCCGCGGCCGGGTCCTCGGCGGCGTGCAGCAGATCAAGGCCGCGATCGACTTCCACACCTACAGCGAACTGGTCCTGTGGCCCTTCGGCTACACCACCGCGGACACCACGACCGGTATGACGGCGGACGACCGCAACGCCTTCGCGACCGTCGGCCGGAAGATGGCCGCCAGCAACGGCTACACCGCCGAGCAGGCGAGCGACCTCTACATCACGGACGGTTCGATCGACGACTGGCTGTGGGGCACGCACAAGGTCTTCTCGTACACCTTCGAGATGTACCCGTCGTCGAGTTCGGGCGGCGGCTTCTACCCGCCCGACGAGGTGATCGACCGCGAGACGAGCAGGAACCGCGACGCGGTGCTCCAGTTGCTGGAGAACGCGGACTGCATGTACCGCTCCATCGGCAAGGAGGCGCAGTACTGCTGATCCGGTGCCGTGAGGTGCCATGAGGTGCGTACAGGGGCGCCCCCGCCGGCGGCGGGGGCGCCCTCGTGCGCGCGGCCGTCAGCGGGGGCGGGATTCCTGCCGCACGGGTCCTTCGGCACCGGTCAGCTCCCGTACCAGCGTGCCGACCTGGTCCGTCTCGATGAGGAAGCCGTCATGGCCGTACGGCGACTCGATCACCCGCATCCGGTCCGCGCCGGGGATGCCCGCGGCCAGCTCCCTCTGCTGGGAGGACGGGTAGAGCCGGTCCGAGTCGACACCCGCCACCAGGGCCGGCGCGGTGACCCGGCGCAGCGCGGCGGCCGTGCCGCCGCGCCCCCGTCCCACGTCATGGCCGTTCATGGCCTCGGTGAGCACCACATAGCTGCCGGCGTCGAAGCGCCGTACGAGTTTGGCGGCATGGTGGTCCAGATAGGACTCGACCTGGTATCTGCCGCCCCGCCGGGGATCCTCCCCGCCCTGCGGCTCCCGTCCGAACCGGACCCGCAGTTCGGGCTCGCTGCGATAGGTGACATGGGCGAGCCGGCGGGCCAGTCCCAGCCCGTTGTGCGGACCGCGCCCCGGCCCGGCGTCGTGGTAGTCGCCGCCGCGCCAGCACGGATCGGAGCGGATCGCGCGGGCCTGGAGCGTGGCCCAGGCGATCTGCTCCGCGCTCGCGCTCGCCGTGGTGGCGAGCAGCATCAGCGCTCCCACGCGCTCGGGGAAGGCGACGGCCCACTCCAGGGCCCGCATTCCGCCCATCGAGCCGCCGAGCACCAACGCCCAGCGTTCGACGCCCAGTTCGTCGGCGAGAGCGGTCTCCGCGGCCACCTGGTCGCGCTGGGTCAGCCGGGGAAAGGCCGAGCCCCAGGGCCCGCCGTGCCGGCCGGCCGAGGACGGTCCTGTGCTCCCCTGGCAGCCGCCGAGCACATTGGGCGCGACGACGAACCAGCGGTCGGTGTCCAGGGCCCGTCCCGGCCCGATCAGCGCGTCCCACCAGCCGGGCGTGGGATGACCTGGCCCCGCCGGGCCCGCGACATGGCTGTCCCCCGTCAGGGCGTGCAGCACCAGGACCGCGTTGGAGGCGTCGGGGGCGAGCGCTCCCCAGGTCTCGTAGGCGATACGGACTCCCGGCAGTTCGGCGCCCGACTCCAGGGGCAGCGGCTTCGGCGCGGCCCACCACGCGCGGCGGCCCGGCAGGTCCCCCTCCCGCCAGGCACCGGTGGCCGGCGGGAGGGGGACGGAAGCCGGGGGGACGGGCCCGGGGGAACCGGAACCCGGCGGTCCGGGGTCCGTATCGGTCCCGGTGTTCAGGACGCGCCCTTCGCCGCGCGGAAGCCCGCCTCCAGATCGGCCTTGAGGTCGGCGAGGTTCTCGATGCCGACCGACAGCCGCACCAGGCCGGGCGAGGTGCCGGTCGCGGCCAGTTGCCCGGCGTCGAGCTGACTGTGGGTCGTCGAGGCGGGGTGGATGATGAGGCTCCGTACATCGCCGATGTTGGCGAGATGGCTGAACAGCTCCACCGCGTCGACGAAGCGCTTGCCCGCCTCCACCCCGTCGCGCAGCTCGAACGCCAGCACCGCGCCGGCTCCGCGCGGAAGATACCGCTGGGCGGCCTCGTGCCAGCGGTTGGACGGCAGCCCCGGATAGTACACCGCGGCGACCTCGTCCCGCTGCTCCAGCCACTCGGCCAGCGCCTGGGCGTTGGCCGAGTGCCGCTCGATGCGCAGCGACAGTGTCTCGACCCCCTGGAGGAGCAGGAACGCCGACAGCGGTGACAGGGCGGGGCCGAGGTCGCGCAGGAGCTGCACCCGCAGTTTGACCGCGAACGCGCTCGGGCCCAGGGCCGGCCAGTACCGCAGTCCGTGATAGCTCGGGTCGGGCTCGTTGAAGTCCGGGAAACGCTCGGCGTGCGCGCCGAAGTCGAAGGTGCCGCCGTCCACGACGACACCGGCGATCGTGGTGCCGTGGCCGCCGATGAACTTGGTCGCCGAGTGCACGACGATGTCCGCGCCGTGCTCGATGGGCCGCAGCAGATAGGGCGTCGGCACCGTGTTGTCCACGATCAGCGGCACGCCGGAGCTGTGCCCGACCTCGGCGACACCCTCGATGTCCAGGACATTGCCGCGCGGATTGCCCAGTGTCTCGGCGAACAGCGCCTTCGTGTGGGGCCGGATCGCCGCCCGCCACGCGTCGAGGTCGTCCGGGTCGTCGACGAAACTCACCTCGATGCCGAACTTCGGCAGCGTGTGGCGGAAGAGGTTGTACGTCCCGCCGTAGAGCGAGGTGCTGGAGACGATGTGGTCCCCGGCGGAGGCGAGCGTGAGGATGGCCAGGGTCTCCGCGGCCTGCCCCGAGGCCAGCGCCACGGCGGCGACGCCGCCTTCGAGCGCGGCGATCCGCTGCTCGAACGCGTCCTGGGTGGGGTTGTGGATACGGGTGTAGATATTGCCCGGCTCGGCGAGCGAGAACAGGTCCGCCGCGTGCTGCGTGTCGCGGAACACGAACGAGGTGGTCTGGTAGACGGGCACCGCCCGCGCGCCGGTGGTGGGATCGGGCGTGGCGCCCGCGTGCACCTGCTTGGTCTCGAACGACCAGGCGGAGGTGTCGGGGCCGTCGGAGTGGTCCTCGGGGGTGTGTCCGGCGGTGACGGAATCGATGGGCTGGCTGGACTGGCTCATGGTTCTCCCTGGTGCGGTACGGGTGCCGAGCGGGCGGAGACGGCGGAGACGGTGAACAGCAGGGTGGAGTCAGCACAGGGGAGGGCGAGGACACGGGCGGCGGGGGCGCACGAGGGCGCACACCGGCGCGGGGCGTGGCCTGGACCGGCCCTGCGGGAACGGCGGATGCGATGGCGAGGGCCACGGCGGCCGGGGAAGCGGCGGCCGGCACGGCCGGCACGGCGTCAGCGTGCGGCGTGACAGCCCGTGCTGGTGACACGCACGTAGTCCACGTGGCGGCGGGTCACGAGCCGGAGCGTCATGACGTCAGGTAACCACAGCACCGCGTCGCGTACAACCCGCCTCGTCTCCGCGCGCGGGAGCCGCCGGCGCGCGCTCGATGCCGGACGGACGGGGACGGGGCGGGGGCGGTGGGCCCCCGCCACCACCCCCGGGACACGGGGTCAGGGAAGCAGCACCAGTTCCCGGCCGGTCCGGTTGAGCCGCTCCCCGCCGTTCTCGGTACAGATCACGATGTCCTCGATCCTGGCCCCGTAGCGGCCGGGCAGATAGATGCCCGGCTCCACGGAGAAGGCCATCCCCGGCTCCAGCGGAAGCTGATTGCCCGCCACGATGTAGGGCTCCTCATGGCTCTCCAGTCCGATGCCATGACCGGTCCGGTGGATGAAGTACGGCCCGTACCCGGCCTCGGTGATCAGATCGCGGCCGATCGCGTCCAGTTCATGGGCGCGCAGGCCGGGCCGTACCGCCTCGGTCTGGGCGCGCTGGGCGCGCAGCAGCACCTCGTACGCGCGCCGGAACTCCTCGGGCGGCTCACCCATCGCGTAGACGCGGGTGGAGTCGGAGCAGTACCCCTCCTCGGTGGTGCCGCCGATGTCGACGACCACCGGATCGCCCGCCCCGATCACCCGGTCGGACAGTTCGTGGTGCGGACTGGCGCTGTGCGGCCCGGAGCCGACGATCACAAAGTCCACCCGGACATGCCCCTCGGCGACGATCGCGTCGGCGATGTCCCGCCCCACCTCACGTTCGGTCCGGCCGGGCCGCAGCCACTCGGCCATCCGGGAGTGCACCCGGTCGATCGCCGCCCCGGCGCGCCGCAGCGCCTGCGCCTCCGCCGGGGTCTTGCGCGCCCGCAGCGCGTACAGCACCTCCCCCGCCAGCACCTGTTCGGCCTCCGGCAGCGCGGCCCGGAAGGCCAGTGACTTCTCGGTCCACATCCGGTTGTCGAGGGCGACCCGGCGCGGGGCGCGCGGGAGCCGGGCGGCGATCAGGGCATAGGGGTCGTCGGTCTCGTCCCAGCCGGTGATCCCGATCCCGAGGCGCCCGGCGTGCGATGCCTCGGCGGCGGGCCTCTCCAGGGCCGGTACGACCAGGAACGCCTCGCCGTCCGAAGGCAGGACCAGACAGGTGAGGCGCTCCAGCGGCTGCGCGTCGTAGCCGGTGAGATAGCGCAGATCGGCTCCGGGCGAGACCAGCAGGACATCGATCCCGGCGGCGGACGCGGCCTCCCGGGCCCGGTCGAGTCGGTCTGCCTGGCAGCGTGGTGTCATCAGCGGGCCTCCGAGGCGTGCGCGGTCCCGTGCGCCCCCCGCGAGGGGCGTACGGAGATCCTCTGGACGATTCATCGTTAGGGTGGGCGAAGCCAATCAATTTCTCGGCTCGGCGGGATCATCGCGAGACGGAATGTCGTGAAGGGACCTCCCCATGGGGGATATGTCGCGTCCGGAGCCATCGGGTGACCGGCGCCCTGGACGGATCGGTATCGGTCTCGCCCTGGACGCGGTGCACTTCAGGATCCTCGATGTGCTGCGTACCCAGGGGCGTATCTCCATCGCCGCCCTGGCCGAGCGGATCGGGGTCTCCCGGGCGAACGCCTACACCCGCTTCGAGGCGCTGCGCGCGGACGGTGTGGTGAGCGGATTCTCCGCGCGGGTCGATCCGGCGCGGGTGGGGCTCGGCGTCTGCGCGCTGGTCTTCGTCACCGTACGGCAGGAGATGTGGCCGCAGTTCAGGGCCGCGCTGACGCGGATGCCCGAGGTGGAGTACTGCGCCATCACCACCGGTCAGCACGATGCGATGATCCAGATCCGGGTGCCCGACGTGGGCGCGGTGCACCGGCTCGTCACCGAGCGGCTCGCCGGTATCCCCGCGGTGCGCGCCACGGAGACGGTGATCATCCTGGACGAGGTGCTCCGCCGGCCCTATGTCCTGCCCTCGGACATCTCCGGTGGCCCGGCGCGCAGCGCGGACCCGTCGGACGGGGCTCCGGACGGGGCGCCGCCCGATGTCCCGCCCGTGGCCGACCGGTTCGGTATGACCCGCTTCATCCCCGCCGCCGAGGGCCGGTCCGGTCTCGGGCGCGGACCTGACGCCTGATCCGGAGGGCGGAGCCGTCCCCGTCCCGGACGGGGACGGGCACCTGCCGGGGGCACGGACGGTGTGCACGGGGCCGGGCGTCGGCTCACGAGAGGCGCGCGGTCGGCGGTGCGGGAGTGCCGCTGGAGCAGGGGGCGCTCCCCTGCGTTCGATGACAGGTCCGCGTGCGCCAAGCGCCGGGAGGATGCGCCTTCACAGGGTCGGTGGCGGCGGCAAATCTGTACCGAGGGTGCTCGTGAACCCACCGCGTTCACGCGGGTGGAGGGTGTCCGCGGCGGCTCCGCCGGAGGACCGGGGGTGCCGCGGCGCGGCGGCCGGCCGGGCCGGGTGAGCCCCACCGTCCTCAGTCCGTTCTCAGTCCGTCCTCAGCGCGGCCGACCGCCGTGCGTCCACGCGTGATGCGGGAGCCCGACATGCCGTACGAAACCGTCTCGGCCACGGCCGAGGTGAACACCGTCCGCGGCCCCGTGCCGGTCGGCGGACTGGGCCAGGTCCTGATGCACGAGCACATCTTCGTCCTCAGCCCCGAGTTCGTCACCAACCATCCCGAACACGCCGGGTTCAGGGAGTCCGAGGCGGTGCCCCAGGCGGTGCGGCGGCTGACGGAACTCGCCGCCACGGGCATCTCCACCATCGTCGACCCGACGGTGATCGGACTCGGCCGCTACATACCCCGGATCCAGCGGGTGGCCGAGCGGGTCGACCTCAATATCGTCGTGGCGACGGGGCTCTACACCTATGAGGACGTCCCGCACTTTCTGAGCCTGCGCGGTCCCGGCACCCTGCTGGGCGGTGACGATCCGCTGGTGGAGATGTTCATCGCCGACATCACCGACGGCATCGCGTACACGGGGGTGAAGGCGGGCATCCTCAAGTGCGCGACCGACGCGCCCGGTCTGACCTCCGGTGTGGAGCGGGTGCTGCGGGCCGTCGCCCAGGCGCATCGCGCCACCGGGGTCCCGATCCTGACGCACACCCACGCGCAGACGCGCCGCGGTATCGAGCAGCAGGACGTGTTCGCCGCGGAGGGCGTGGATCTGACCCGGGTGGTCATCGGGCACTGCGGCGACACCGCCGACCTGGACTATCTGATGACGATCGCGGACCGGGGCTCCTTCCTCGGTATGGACCGCTTCGGCCTCGATGTGTTCCTGCCGTTCGAACAGCGGGTGGACACCGTCGCCGCCCTGTGCGCACGCGGCTACACCGACCGGATCGTGCTGGCGCACGACGCCTCCTGCTACATCGACTGGCTTCCGATGCGCGATCTGCCCGTCCTCCTGCCGAACTGGCACTATCTGCACATCTCGCGGGAGGTGCTGCCCGCCCTGCGCCGACGGGGCGTGACGGAGGAGCAGATCACCACCATGCTGGTCGACAATCCGAGACGGATCCTCGAATGCCGTGGCGCGTACTGACTCGAACGCCGTGGCGCGTACCGAGGGACCGCGCGAGCGCGGGACACCGCCCCACCGGGCGGAGCCGACGCCCCTCGCCGGTCACCGGGCGCCGGGAGCGGCACGGGCGGACGGGGAGAGATAGGCGCGGCAGCGCAGCCCGCCCGGCAGGTCCGGCAGCCGCCGGAGCCGCCAGCCGCGCGTGTACGACGGCGGCTCGCCGTCCCCGTCCACCACGACGGCCACCGGCCCGTCGCGGGCGGCGGCGAGGAGTCCGGCGGGGGTGACGCTGGCGTCGTGTCCGCCGGTCTGACGCGAGGCGCAGCCGGACCGGAAGGCGATACGGACGGCTTCCGCGCCGCTGATCACACAGGGCGGCCGGACCCCCTGGCGGGCCAGCTCCGCCGCCACCCGGCCGAACGCCATCTGACCGGCGCGGCTGCGGGCGGCGACACCGTCGAGTACCGCGTACTGGACCGCGAGATGCCCGGTCAGCGCCACGGCGAGCACGGTCACCGCCAGCGGGCGCGGGCGCAGGGATCCGCCGATCCAGGTCAGGCAGAGCGCCACCGGTAGCGCGAGCAGCGCGTAGGCGGGGAGCAGGAAGCGCGGCGCGGCATAACCGATCAGCAGCAGATACGGGACCGCCAGCACGAGACCGGTCAGCGCCGGCACCAGAACGACGGCCCCCAGCCGCCGCCGGACGGCGGCCGTCACACCGCCCGCGACCAGCGCCGGAAGGGCGAACCACCACAGGGCGGTGACCGGCCGCCGCCACGGCACGTCGCAGGGGCGGCACAGCAGCCGTCCGTCGAGTGCCCGTATCTGGTCGAAGAAGGCGAGGTGCCAGCCCAGATGCCCCTGGATCTCGCTCGCGCGGCGCAGGCGCGCGGTGAGGCCGCCATAGGCGGTGTACGCCTCGACGACCCAGGGCGCGCAGCCGGCCGCCACCCCGGCGGCGAGCACCAGCGGCAGGACGGGCCGCCGCCACTCCCGGACCAGCGGCACGACGGCGGCGAGCGGCAGGGCGAGCCAGAGGGCGTCCGAGGGGCGCATCAGCGCGACGAACGCCACTGCCCCGCCCAGACCGGCCAGGGCGGGGCGGTCGGACCGGTCGCGCGCGGCCCGCAGGAAGCAGCCGACCGCGCACAGCGACCCGAGGGCGACCCACAGATTGGGCATGACCTGCGGACCGTAGACCACGGTGATCCACAGTCCGCTGAACAGCGCCCCCGCGACGGCGAGTACCGGCACGGGGAGCAGCCGTCGCCACACCAGGAGCGCGCAGAGGAGACCGGCGCCCGAGAGCAGCGCCAGAAAGACCCGCAGAACCCCGACGGACGGGGTGAGCAGGGTGACCGGCGCGACGAGATAGGTGATGCCCCGGGCGCGCGGCGCGCTGAAGAACGCGGCGTCGGCGTCCCGGGCGACCTGGCTGACGTACACCGTCTCGTCCCAGCCGAGCCCCGAGCCGGGGACGAAGAACACGAGTTGGACGAGCGTGTAGACACCCGCGACGGCCCCGAGCAGGCCGAGGTCGCGCGCGCTCGCCCTGCCCTCCCCGGGCCGGGCCCGCGTCCCCCGTGGTCCGGACGCCACGGCCGAGATCTCTGCCATACGCACCACGCTGCATCCGCGCCGCCCGCCCCACCATCGGGACGGGGCACCCGGACGACGCGGCCGGGACCGCCCGACGCCGCTCCCACGCCCTGAACGGCGGAACCCGCCCCCGGGGAGGGCGGGTTCCCCCGTCGTACGCTGCTGCGCGCAGACACGGGACGTCGCGTGGAGCGGGTCGTCAGTCCGGGGCCGGCAGGAAGCCGGGCAGCCGGGTACCCAGCGAGAGCGTCCGCGCCCTGCGGCGGACCAGATCGGCGACCGCGAGATCGAGCACCCCCAGACCGAACGGGGAGAAGACGGTGATCCGGTCCTCGGAGCGCCGCTGGGCGGCCGGGTCCGCGAGGACGGCGCCGATCGGGGCCTCGATGAAGTCACGGCCGCCGGTCCGCTGTTCGGCGAGATGGAGCGAGGTCGCCTCCCGGCAGACATGGTCGGCGTCGTCGACCACATTGACCGCGGCCAGGACGGATTCCTCCGTGAGGTCCCGCAGCGAGAGATGGAGGACCAGCGTGCCGGGCCGGCAGGCGTCGGTGGTCAGATGCGGGGTGGCGGCCGTGGTGGCGATGCTCACCAGCCGGTGTGCGGCGAGTGCCTCGTCCGCCATGGCGGCCGGGCCGATCCGCAGCTCGGGCCAGTGGGCGGCGCAGCGCTCGGCGAACGAGCGCGCGCGCTCCTGGTCCAGGTCGAACAGGGTGACCTCCGCCAGATCGGGGAGAGCCGCCCGGAGAAAGCGGAGCACCTCGAAGTTGATCACTCCGCAGCCGACGAGGGAGACCCCGGTGTCGGGGGTCCGCGCCGCGAGCGTGGCGGCGGCCAGGGCCGCGCTCGCCGCGGTGCGCCGGGCGGAGATCACGGAGCCCTCCATGAACGCCTCGGGCATACCGGTGCTCATCGAGTTCAGGATGATCGCCGCCGACGCGCGCCGCAGACCGGCCGCCACATTGCCGGGGAACGAGGAGACCCATTTGACGCCGGCCACCGGGGTGTCGTCGCCCAGATAGGCGGGCAGGGCGATGATCCGGTTGCGCCGGTCGTCCGGGAACCTCAGGAAGACCGAGTGCGGCAGGGCGGAACGGCCCTGGTCGTGCAGTACATACGCCTGGCGGACCGCTTCCAGGACATCCTTCTCGGCGCCGTCGAGGACCTGGTGCACGTCCTCGGCTCCCAGGATCAGCATGGTGCCACCCCCATCTCGGACCTCTTCTCCTTCCACAGGTGCGACACATCACCGAAGTGACGGGTGACCCATTCGTCGTTGTAGATCGTGTCGAGGTAGCGCTCGCCCCGGTCGGGCAGGATCAGCGCGACATTCGCCCCCGCCGGAATGCGCTCGCTCAGGGCGCCGAGGGCCGCGATCAGCGCGCCGGTCGAGCCGCCGGCGAGGATCGCCTCACGGGCCGCCAGCCTGCGGCAGCCGACCACACAGTCCAGATCGGCGACATGGACGACCTCGTCGGCCAGGCCGTCGCGGTAGAGGCCGGGGCGGACCGCCGCGCCATGGCCGGGGATCAGCCGGGGGCCGGGCGGGTTGCCGAAGATGGCGCTCCCCTCGGCGTCCACGGCGACCACGGTCACCGGCAGCCGGTTGGCCCGTACGTACTCGGCGCAGCCGCGCAGGGTGCCGCACGAACTGGTGGCGCAGAAGAGGTAGTCGAGCCCGCCCGGCAGGCTGTCGACGATCTCCCCCATGGTGTTCTGATGGGCCCGCGGATTGAGCGGGTTGGAGTACTGGTCGGGCCAGTACGCGTGCCTGATCAGACTGGTGAGTTCCCGGATGCGGCGGATACGGACCGGCAGATACTCGCCGGTCGCCGGATCGGTCTCCCGGACGACCTCCACCTCGGCGCCCAGCGCCCGCATGATCGCCACGTTCTGCTGGTTGGTCCGGGGGTCGACGACACAGATGAACCGGATTCCGTAGTACGCGCACACCTGGGCGAGACCGATGCCCAGATTGCCGGAGCTGGATTCGACCACGACCGAGCGGCCCGGGACGATCCGGCCGTCACGGATGCCGTCGCGCAGCATCTCCAGCGCGGACCGGTCCTTCATGCTGCCGCCGGGGTTGTGCGCCTCCAGTTTGGCGAAGGTGCGGAACGGCCTGGACGGGTCGAGCCTGGCCAGTTCGACCAGCGGCGTCCCCCCGATGGTCCCGAGCACTCCGGCGGGTCGTACGGACCCGGGGTCAGACGGCGGCATGTCTCGTCCCCGTCCCGGGGAGTCGCGGTCCGAGCATCGTGCGAAACACGGTTGTTCCTCCTTGGTTGTGCACCGGTTGGGTCAGGAATCCACCGAGTCAGCGGTGCTCCGCCGTACCGAGCGGGAGAAGGTCGCGGCGCAGGCCAGCAGGACCATCCAGACGGCCAGGGCGGCGGCGGCCCGGTGCGCCCCCACCGCGTCCAGCAGCAGTCCGCCGGCGAGCGCGCCGACGGGCAGGGCTCCGGCGGAGAGCATGCTGGTCGCCGCGAGGACCCGTCCTCGCAGCCGGTCCGGGGTGACGGCGAGCTGGTAACTGCCGACCGCGACATTCCAGACGGGCCCGACGAACCACATCGCCGCGTAGGCGAGCGTGAGGACGACGAGATGGTCGGCGTAGACGATGACGCCCATCAGCAGCGCCCAGACCCAGTTCGCCCCGATCACCAGGGCGGCGAGCGAGAATCTGCGGCCGAACCAGGTGGCGGTGAGCGAACCGAGCACCCCGCCGGCCCCGGCGGCCCCGACCATGACGCCGATCCCGGCCGAGGACGCCCCGGCGCCGGTGGCCATCACGATGACGATCAGGAACAGCGCGCGGAAGAGGAAGTTGCTGCCCGCGACCAGCAGGGTGGTGGCCCGTACGAACGGCTGGTCCTTGAGCCAGACCAGTCCCTCCCAGACCTGGGAGGCCATGCCGCCGGCACGGCGGGGGGTCCGCTCGGCCTCGAAGTCCCCGCGTACGAGGAGCAGGCTGACCAGCGCCACCAGATAGGTCACGGCGTCGAGCAGGAACGGGACGGCCCGTCCCACGCCGAAGAGGATGCCACCCAGCGGAGTCCCGAGCATCGTCGCGGCCCGGCCGCGTGCCTCGTTGCGCGAGAGCGCGAGTCGCAACTGGCCGGGGCCGACGACATTCGGGACCGCCGCGTGCGCGGCCAGCGCGTAGAACACGGACAGGGTGCCCTCCGCGAATCCGACGACCAGGATGTGCGCCAGGCGCAGTTCACCGAGCGCCAGGGCCGCCACGATGCTGGCGGCCCCCAGGCAGCGCAGGACATCGCACCAGATCATCAGGCGTTTGCGGTTCCAGCGGTCGACCAGCGCACCGGCCGGGAGCTGGAACAGCAGGGCGGGCAGCAGGGAGAAGAAGCCGGCGATGCCCGCGTCGGACGCCGAGCCGGTCAGGGCGAGCACGAGCAGGGGGTAGGCGACCGTCGAGGCGGTCGAGCCGACGAGGGAGACGGCGGATCCGCTCCACAGCAGCATGAAGTCGCGGTTGCGGTGGAGCGGGGTCACCGGGCCGTCGGGCGGGGACTTCGCGACGGTGGTCATGGTGTGTCCCCTCCCACGGTGGCCGGTACCCGCCCCGCGGCGTACCGGCCCGGCAGACCTCGTTCGGGGGTCCTTGGCATGTTCATCAGTCAGGCACCTCGGCCAGCAGGGTCCGGTACGGCGTGAAGGGCGGTGGGCGCGAGGCGCTAGGCGCCGGCCTGCTCCATCTCACGGCGCAGGCTGAGCGGCCGCATGTCGGTCCAGACGGTGCCGATATGGGCGAGGCAGTCCGCCCGGCTGCCCCGGGTGCCCTCGGCGTGCCACCCGAGCGGCAGGGCCCGGTCGGCGGGCCAGACGGAGTACTGCTCCTCGTCGTTCACGACGACCTGGTGCGTACGCTCGTCGGTGTGTTCCTCGGCCATGGCGGCCCTCCTCGGCTTCACGGTCGCGTCATGGACGCCACGTGATCGGTGGCGACGGAAGCGAGCCTGCCGGTGGTTCACCGCGGGTTGCAGAGAAGAAAGCGCAGAGAGGCGGGCACGCGCGCTGCCGACAGTGCTGCCGCTTGTTCTCTCGTTCGGGCGCGGCCCGCCGCTGAGGCTGAGGCGCATGACTGCGAACCCATCCGCATCCACCGCCCCGCCCGCCCGCGCGGATTCCGGACGGCGGTCCGCCCCCGGGCCGGACGCGTCCGGCCAGGCCGCCGACTCCACGCTGCCGTTCGTCGTCCCGGCGCGGACGCCCGGCACGCCCGTGGCCTCGTTCCTGCCCGACGCCCGCCCGTTCATCCGTGAGCGGCTGCGCGAACACGGCGCGGTCCTGCTGCGCGGCTTCGACGTCGGCGGTGTCGAGGGGTTCGAGGACGTGGTGCGCGCGGTGTCGGGCGAGCCCCTGGCGTACGCGGAGCGCTCGTCCCCCCGCAGCACCATCAAGGGGCAGGTGTACACCTCGACGGACTATCCGCCGACCGAGGAGATCTTCCTGCACAACGAGAACTCCTACCAGGCCACCTGGCCGATGACGCTGTTCTTCTACTGTGTCCGGCCACCGGCGTCCCTGGGGGCGACCCCGCTCGCCGACACGCGCCGGGTGCTGCGGGCCATCGATCCCGCGGTGCGCGAGGAGTTCGCCGCCCGTGGCTGGATGGTGGTGCGCAACTTCATCCAGGGCTTCGGGGTGCCCTGGCAGCAGGCGTTCAACACCGACGACCGCGACGAGGTGGCCCGCTACTGCGCCCGCAACGGGGTCGAGGTGGAGTGGACGGGTGGCGACGGGCTGCGGACGCGGGCCCGCAGGAAGGCCGTGCACCGGCACCCCGTCACCGGCGAGGAGGTCTGGTTCAACCATCTCTCGTTCTTCCATGTGACCACGCTGGCCGAGGAGATCTGCTCGGGCCTGCGGGAGATGTTCGACGAGGACGAGCTGCCGACCAACACCTTCTACGGCGACGGCGAGCGCATCCCCGACGAGATCGTCGCCCATCTGCGGAGCTGCTACCGCGCGGAACTGCGCCGCTTCGACTGGCAGCGCGACGATGTGCTGCTGGTGGACAACATGCTGGCGTCGCACGCCCGTGAGCCGTTCACCGGCCTTCGGAAGATCGCCGTGGCCATGGCCGAGCCGTCGGACGCCGTGCTCCCCCGCCCGGCCTGAGCACGCGCGCTCCCCCGGCCGGCGCGCGCACCGCGCTCCCCGGTCCGGCCCGGACCCGCGCTCCCCTTCCGCGGGGCGTCCCGCTCCGCACCACCGGGTGTCCTCATCCCGGTCCCGTGAACCCCTACTTCTCGCTCTGGGAGGCGACCGATGGCAACCGGCGACGGCCCGTACCCGCTGTCATTCGCACAGGAACAGCTCTGGTTTCTCGATCAGCTACGGTCCGGAGCCACGACCGAGTATCTGCTGCACGAGGCCTTCCGGCTGCGGGGGCCGCTGGACGCCCGCGCGCTCACGGCGGCCCTGTCGGAGATCGCCGTGCGCCACGAGGTGCTGCGCACGCGCTACACCTCGGCCGACGGCGCGGGCGCGCAGACCGTGGACGATCCACGGCCGGTCCGGCCCGCCCGGGTGGATCTCTCCGGGCTGCCCGCCGACGAACGGCGGGCACGGCTGCGGGAGCTGAGCGCCGCCGAGCTGCGTACGCCGATCGATCTGCGGGAGAGCCCGCCATGGCGGACCACCCTCGTGGACCTCGGCCCCGACGACACCGCGCTGCTGGTCACCGTGCATCACATCGCCTTCGACGGCTGGTCGTGGGGGGTGCTCGCGGAGGAGATCGAGGCGCTGTACGGCGCGTTCGCGGCGGGTGAGCCGTCGCCGCTGGAGCCGCTGCCCGTGCAGTATCTGGACTACGCGCAGTGGCAGCGCGAGAGCTATGAGGCGTCCGCCGGGGCGATGGAGCGTCAGCGGGCCTACTGGCGTGCGCGCCTGGCGGATCTCGATCCGCTGGAACTGCCCGCCGACCGGCCGCGGCCGGCCCGGTGGGACTCCGCCGGGGACAGCCTGTCCTTCACGGTGCCGGCCGCGCTCGCGGCGCGGGTCGACGAGATCGGCCGGCGCGCGGGCGCGACGCCGTTCATGACGTATCTCGCGGCGTTCCAGCTTCTGCTGGCCCGGCACTCGGGCCGGCGGGACGTGGCGGTCGGGGTGTCCGTGGCCAGCCGTGACCAGGCCGAGCTGGACCAGATGATCGGGATGTTCCTCAACACCGTGGTGCTGAGGACCGATCTGTCCGGCGATCCCTCGTTCGTGGAGTTGCTGGGACGGGTCCGTGACAGCAATCTGGACGACTTCAGCCATCAGGAGGTGCCGTTCGAGCGGGTCGTCGCCGATCTGGCCCCGGAGCGTGATCCCTCCCGCAACCCGGTGTTCCAGGTGGGGTTCGCGCTGCACAACGCCCGGCGCCGGCCGCTGCGGCTGCCCGGCCTGGAGGTCTCCAAGTACGAGTCCCCGACGGCGAGTTCGGCGTTCGATCTGTCGCTGCACCTCGCCGCGCTGCCGGACGGCTCGCTGGAGGCGAAGTTCCTCTATCCGACGGCCCTGTTCGACCGGGCGCGCATCGAGCGGACGGCGGCGGGGCTGCTGCGGCTGCTGACGGACATCGCCGACCGTCCCGAGGTGTCCGTGCACCGGCTGGAGATCGTCCCCGAGTCCGAGGTGCCCCGGTTCACCGAGTGGAACCGTACGGACACGCCGGTCCCCGACCGGTCCCTGCCCGAGCTGTTCCTGGACCGGGCGCGGGCCACGCCGGACGCGGTGGCCGTGGTGTCAGGCGGTACGCGGACCCGTTACGCGGAACTCGCGGAGCGGGTCGGCGCCCTCTCCCGCCGGCTGGGAAGCCTGGGGGTCACCCGGGGCACTCCGGTCGGAGTGGCACTGCACCGCGGCACCGATCTCGTCACGGCGCTCCTGGCGGTCCTCGCCTCGGGAGGCGTGTATGTACCGCTGGCGCCCGAACATCCGGCGGAGCGGCTGGCGTTCATGGTCTCCGACGCCGGGGTCGAGGTCCTGCTCACCCAGGAGTCGCTGCGGGAGCGGCTGCCCGCCCACCCCCGGGTGGTGACCGTCGACGGCCCCTGGCACGCCGACGGACCGGCGGACACGGCCGGCACGCCTCCGGTGGGGGTCGGGGCGCTGGACGCCGCGTACATCATGTACACCTCCGGTTCCACGGGCCGGCCCAAGGGTGTGGTGGTCACCCATGCCGGAATACGCAACCGTGTGCTGTGGTCGGTGGGCCGCTACGGGCTCGGTGCGGGCGACCGGGTGCTCCAGAAGACCACCATCGGTTTCGACGCGGCGGTGTGGGAGTTCCTGTCGCCGCTCGTGGCGGGCGGCACGGTCGTCATGGCGCCCGAGGACGCCCACCGTGATCCCTCCGTCATGGTCCGGGCGGTGGCCGAGCACGGGGTGACCGTGCTCCAGCTCGTCCCCTCGGTGCTGCGGCTGCTGCTGGCCGAGACGGACCTCGGCGCGTGCTCCGCGCTGCGGCTGGTGTGCTCGGCGGGTGAACCGCTGCCCGCGGAGCTGTGCGCGCGGCTGCGGGAGACGGTCGGTGCCGAGGTGTTCAACACCTACGGCCCGACCGAGTGCGCGATCGACTCCACGGCGTGGCGTTATGACGGGACCGAGCCGGCCGAGATCGTCCCGATCGGCCGTCCGCTGCCCAATGTCCGTGTGTTCGTGGTGGATTCCGAGGACCGGCTCGTGCCGGTGGGTGTCCCCGGTGAGCTGTGTGTCGCCGGGGTCGGCCTGGCGCGCGGATACGCCGGGCGGGGAGATCTGACGGCGGACCGCTTCACCCCGCATCCCTTCCCGAGCACGCCCGGTGAGCGCTGGTACCGCACCGGGGACCTGGTGCGTCACCGCGCGGACGGCGCGCTCGAATTCGTCGGCCGGATCGACGACCAGGTCAAGGTGCGGGGGGTGCGGATCGAGCCGGGCGAGATCGAGGCGGCCCTCACGGCCCATCCGGCGGTCGCCGCCGCCGTGGTGACCGCGCACCGGCCGGAGTCCGGGGACACGGAGCTGGTCGCGTATCTCGTACCGGCTCCGGGGACGGCGCTGCCGGACCCGGAGGAGCTGCGGGCCCTGCTGGCGGCCCGGCTGCCGGAGAGCATGATCCCGTCGGTCACCGTGGCCCTCGACGCGATTCCGCTGACGCCGAACGGCAAGGTGGACCGTGGCCGGCTGCCGTCGCCGGAGAGCCGGACCCAGCCGGGCGGGACGGTCCGGACCGCCCCGCGTACGCCCGCCGAGCGGACCGTCGCCGAGCTGATGGGCGAGATCCTCGGGGTGGAACGGGTCGGCGCCGACGACGACTTCTTCGCGCTGGGCGGGCACTCCCTGCTGGCGATCCGGCTGGTGCTGCGGCTGCGGCGCGCCTTCGGCGTCGAGCTGACGGTGGGCGAGCTGTTCCATGCCCGCACGGTCGCGGAGCTGGCGGCCAGGGTCGGGTCGGCCGGGGCGGACGCCGAGGAGCCCGGGATCAGGCCGGTGCCGCGCGGCGGGGAGCTGGCCCTCTCGTTCGGCCAGCAGCGCATGTGGTTCCTGGACCAGCTCGATCCGGGCAGCGACGAGTATGTCGTGCCGGTGGCGCTGCGGCTGCGGGGGCCGCTGGACACCGGGGTGTTCCGGCGGGCCGTGGACGCCACCGTCGCCCGGCACGAGATCCTGCGCACCCGGTATGTCTCGCGCGGCGGCGATCCGGTGCAGCTCATCGACCCGCCCGGCCCCGTGGCCTTCGCGCTGCACGATCTGTCCGGGGCACCGGACGCCGGGACCACGGCCCGGGAGCTGCTGGACCGGGCCTCCGGTCTGCCGTTCGATCTGGAGCGGGAGGCCCCGTTCCGGGTCACGGTGATCCGTACGGCGCCCGACGACCACCTCATCGGCCTGACGCTCCATCACATCGCCTTCGACGCCTGGTCGATGGGGATCTACCTCAAGGATCTCGACGCGGCGTACCAGGCGCTGGCCGCCGGGCTGCCCGCGCCGTCCCCCGACCAGCCCGTGCAGTACGCGGACTTCGCGGCCTGGCAGCGCGAACAGCAGGCGGCGGGCGAGATCGCCGGACAGCTCGCCTACTGGCGTGACCGGCTGGCCGGGCTCAGCCCCGTCGAACTGCCCGCCGACCGGCTCAGGTCGGCCGTGCGCGACGCCCGTGGTGACACGGTGATCGTGGATGTGCCGGCCGGGACGGGCCGGGGCGTGTCGGATCTCGCGGGGCGCCACGGCGCGACCTCCTTCATGGTGCTGCTGGCGGCGTTCCAGCTTCTGCTCGGCCGCTACACGGGGCGGACGGATGTCGCGGTCGGCACCCCGGTCGCGGGACGGACCCGGGAGGAGACCGAGGACCTGGTCGGCTTCTTCACCAACAACCTGGTGATCCGCAACGATCTGTCGGGCAATCCGGTCTTCACCGACTTCCTGGACCAGGTGCGCACGGTGTCCCTGGAGGCGATGGCCCATCAGGACGTGCCGTTCGAGCATCTCGTGGACGCGCTGCGGCCCGACCGCGATCTCTCCCGCAATCCGCTGTTCCAGGTGATGTTCGAACTCCAGCACATGGAGGGGGTGCCCGCGACCCTCGGTGAGTCGGTCATCGAGCCGGTCAACACCGGTCCCTCTGTGGCCAAGTTCGATCTCACCCTGACGGTCAAGCAGCGTGCGGACGGCCGGCTGCACTGCTGGTTCGAGTATGCGACGGGGCTGTTCGAGCGCTCCACGATCGAGCGGATGGCCGGGCACTATCTGGCGCTGCTGAACAGCGTGACGGCCGGTCCCGGCGCGCGGATCGGCGAACTGGCGCTGCTCACCGAGGCCGAGCACCGGACGCTGGTGGACATCTGGGCGGACCCGGAGCGTGACCGGCTCGCCCTGCTCGACCCCGCCGCGGAGCACGCGCTCTCCGTGCCCGAGCTGTTCGAGCGGCAGACCGCGCGGACACCGGATGCGGTCGCGGTGGTGGCCGGGGAACTGGAGATCACGTACACGGAGCTGAACGCCCGCGCCAACCGGTTCGCGCACCGGCTGCGCTCCCTGGGCGTCGGTCCCGAGACGGTCGTCGCGTCCTGCCTGGAGCGCAGCGCGGAGGCCGTGGTGGTGCTGCTGGGGGTGCTCAAGGCCGGCGGGGTGTACGCCCCGTTCGACCCGCTGCACCCGCTGGAGCGGCTGCGCTTCATGGTGGGCGATGTCGGGGCGTCGGTGGTGGTCACGGCCGGGGACTTCGCGCAACGGCTGGGGAGCGGCCCGTACCGTGTGATCACCGTCGACGGCCTGGACACGAGCGGCGGACCGGGGACGGCGGCGGACCACGGTCCGGCGGCCGGACCGGGGACGACGGCCGGACCGGGAGCGGCGGCCGGACCGGAAACGACGGCCGGTCCTGAGGCCTCCGCCGACGTGCCCGTACCGGTGGCCCCGGGCAATCTCGCGTACATCATCTATACCTCCGGCTCCACCGGGCGCCCCAAGGGGGTGATGATCGAGCACCGCTCCTACGCCCACCACTGCCGGGTGATCGCGGACGAGTACGGCATCGAGCCGGGGGAACGGGTGGTGCTGCTCTCCGCGCTCACCTTCGACGTGGCGATGGACCAGATCGCGGCCACCCTGACGGCCGGCGCCACGATCGTGGTGGGCGATCCGGTCTTCTGGACGCCCGCGGAACTGCCCGCCCGGCTCGCCGAGCACGGTGTGACGATCGTGGAGATCACCCCCGCCTACTACCGGGCGATGGCGGAGTCCGGCTCGCTGCACCGGCTGACGGGTCTGAAGCTGATGAATGTCGGCAGTGACGTGGTCACGGCGGCCGACGCGCGGCGCTGGGCCGAGACCGGGCTGCCCGGACGCTTCCTGTGCAACTACGGGCCCACCGAGGCCACCGTCACCTGCCTCCTCCACCGGGTCGGCGCGGAACCCGGCACGGAACAAGGCACGGAACAGGGCGCCTCCGCGCTGCCCCTCGGACGGCCGGTGGCCGGGACCCGGGCCTATGTGCTGGACGCGGATCTGCGCCCGGTGCCGGCCGGTGTGCCGGGTGAGCTGTGCCTCGGCGGGGTGCGGCTGGCCCGTGGCTACCACGGCAGGCCGGAGCTGACCGCCGACCGGTTCGTCCCCGATCCGCTGGGCACCGAGCCGGGCGGGCGGCTGTACCGGACCGGTGATCTCGTACGCCACCGGCCCGACGGCGTCATCGAGTTCCTGGGCCGGATCGACCACCAGGTCAAGATCCGCGGCCTGCGGATCGAGCTGGGCGAGATCGAGGCGGCGCTGGTGCGCCATCCCGCGATCCAGGAGGCCGTGGCCGTGGCGGCGGAGGTGGCGCCCGGGGACAGGCGGCTGGCCGCGTATCTGGTGGCGCGGCCGGACAGCTCGGTCCCCGCCATCGGCGAACTCCGCACCCATCTGGGCGAGTTGCTGCCCGAGTACATGATCCCCTCGCTGTGGGTGACACTTCCGGCGCTGCCGCTGACCACCAGCAAGAAGGTGGACCGCACGGCGCTGCCCGATCCCGTGCTCGCCCGGACGGACGGCGGACGGGAGTACCTGGCACCGCGCGACCCGGCGGAGGAGACCGTCGCCGCGATCTGGTGCGAGGTGCTCGATCTGGCGCGGGTCGGCGCCCTGGACGACTTCTTCGCGCTGGGCGGCCATTCTCTGCTGGCCACCCGGGTTCTCGCACGGATCAGAGAGGCGTTCGCGGTCGACCTGCCGCTGCGCAGGCTGTTCGAGGCCACCACGGTGGCCGCGCTGGCCGAGGCGGTGTCCGAGGCCGTCGAGGCCGAGATCGCCGGGCTGTCGGACGACGAAGTGGCGGGACTGCTGTCCCAGAGGAGTGCGCGATGACCGAGACCAGCAACCGGGCGGCGCTGCGGCAGGAACTGCTGCGGCAGCGGCTGAGCGGCCGGGCGGCGCCCCGGCGGAGCGACGGCATCGGCCGGGCCCCGCGCGGCGGCCCGCTGCCGCTGTCCTTCGCACAGCGCCGGCTGTGGATCCTCGACCAGCTCCAGCCGGGCGGCACGGAGTATCTGATGACCGCGGCCCTGCGGCTGCGGGGCGAGCTGGACCCGTCCGCACTGCGCACGGCACTGGACGGGACGGTGGCCCGGCACGAGGTGCTGCGTACCCGCTATCCGGTGGTGGGCGACGAGCCGGTGCAGATGATCGACGAGCCGGGCCCGGTACCGCTGACCGAGCTGGACCTCGGCGGACTCGACCGGGAAGAGGCGGATGCCCGGCTGGCGGCCCTCGTCACCTCCGAGCGGCACCCCGTCGATCTGGCGACCGGTCCCGTCCTGTCCGCGACCCTGGTCCGGCTGGCGCGTGACGAGCACGCGCTGCTGCTGACCTTCCATCACATCGCCTCGGACGGCTGGAGCGAGGACCTGCTGGTGGCCGAGGTGGCGGCCCGCTACGGCGACGCGGTGGCCGGCCGTCCCACGGCGGAGCCGCAGAACCCCTTGCAGTACGCGGACTTCGCGGTCTGGCAGCGCGAACGGCTCTCCGGGGAGCTGCTGGACAAGCAGCTCGCCCACTGGCGTGAGCGGCTGGCCGGGCTGGAGCCGCTGGAGCTGCCCACGGACCGGCCGCGTCCGGCGGTCCGCGAGGTCGCGGGCGGCCAGGTGCCGCTCAGGGTCCCGGCGGAGGTGGCGGGGCGGCTGACGGAGCTGGCGCGCGCCCGGGGCGCCACCCCTTTCATGGCGCTGACCGCCGCGTACGCGGTGCTGCTCGGCCGCTGGAGCGGACAGCGGGACGTGGCCGTCGGCACGCCCGTGGCCGGCCGCGACCGGCCCGAGGTGCAGGACATGGCAGGACTGTTCCTCAACACCCTGGTCCTGCGGACCGATCTGTCCGGCGCGCCCTCCTTCACGGAGGTGCTGCGCCGGGTACGGGAGACGGCGCTGGACGCGTACGCCCATCAGGAGGTGCCCTTCGAGCGGCTGGTGGACGAGCTGGCGCCGGAGCGCGATCCGTCCCGTACCCCGCTGTTCTCCGCGATGCTGCTGTGGCAGGAGGAGTCCGCGGCGGCGGCCGGACCACGGACCATGGGCGGGCTGACGGCGGGCCGGCTGCCGGTCGGTGAGAGCACGGCCAAGTTCGATCTGACGCTGGGGGTGTCCGAGCTGTCCGACGGTTCCCTGTCGGGGGGCCTGAACTACGCGTCGGCCCTCTTCGACCGGGAGACCGCCGAGCGGTTCGCGACGCACTTCGCCCGGCTCCTGGAGAGCGCCACGGCCGAGCCCGGTGTGCCCGTCGACGAGCTGGAGATCCTGCCCGCCGCCGAGCGCGGCCTGCTGCTGGAGGAGTGGAACGACACCGCCAGGCCGTATCCGGCGGGAACGCTGCCCGCGCTGTTCGAGGCGCAGGCCGCCAGGACCCCGGACGCGCCCGCGCTGCGGTACGAGGGCACGGAGCTGTCGTACGCGCGGCTGGACGCCGAGGCCGACCGGCTCGCCGGCGAGCTGCGGGCGCGCGGTGTGGGCCCGGAGTCGGTGGTCGGGGTGTGTCTTCCCCGGGGCACCGGTCTGGTGGTGGCGCTGCTGGCCGTCCTGAAGGCCGGGGGCGCGTATCTGCCGCTGGATCCCGAGTACCCGCGCGACCGTCTCGCCTTCATGCTGGACGACTCCGCCGCGACGGTCGTGGTCACGGACGCGGCCCTGGCGGACCTGGTGTCCGGCGGGGACCGGCGGGTCGTGGACATCGACGCCGACCGGTCCGGGCCGGGCGGCGTGCTCCCCGGCCCCCGCCCGGCGCCGGAGCATCCCGCCTATGTCATCTACACCTCGGGGTCGACGGGCCGTCCCAAGGGGGTGGTGGTCGAACACCGCGCCATCGTCAACCGGCTGCACGGGATGCAGGAGGCGTACCTCCTGACCGCGGACGACCGGGTGCTCCAGAAGACCCCGTACGGCTTCGACGTGTCGGTGTGGGAGCTGTTCTGGCCGCTGGTGACGGGCGCCACCCTGGTGCTCGCCCGTCCCGGCGGGCACCGCGATCCCGCCTATCTCGCGGGGGTGATCACCGCCGAGGCCGTCACCACGCTGCACTTCGTACCGTCGATGCTGCGGGCGTTCCTGGCCGGACCGCTGCCCCCGTTCCCCTCGCTGCGGCGGATGATATGCAGCGGCGAGGCGCTCACCGCCGACCTGGTCACGGCCGTGCACGAGCGGATCGGCTGCGAGCTGCACAATCTGTACGGGCCGACCGAGGCCGCGGTGGACGTCACCGCCGCGCGGTGCGTGCCGGGTCTGCCCGTCACCATCGGACGGCCCGTCGCCAACACCCGTACGTACATCGTGGACGACGGGCTGCGGCCGGTCCCGGTGGGGGTGCCGGGAGAGCTGCTGCTCGGCGGTGCGCAGCTCGCCCGCGGGTATCTCGGCCGGCCGGCGCTGACCGCGGAGCGGTTCGTGCCCAGCCCGTTCGGCACCGGCACCGGCTCCGGCTCCGGCTCCGGCTCCGGTGAGCGGCTGTACCGCACCGGCGATCTGGCCCGGTACCGGAGCGACGGGAGCATCGAGTACCTCGGACGGCTGGACCACCAGGTCAAGATCCGCGGCCAGCGCGTGGAACTCGGGGAGATCGAGGCCGTCCTCGCCGAGTGCGCGGGGGTGGAGTCGGTCGCGGTCACCCTGCACGACGAGCGGCTCGTCGCCCACCTCACCCCCGCCACCGCGGATGTCGCCGCCGTACGGGAGGAGCTGCGCGGACGGCTGCCCGAGCACATGTGCCCGGCGCACTGGATGCTGCTGGACGCCCTGCCGCTGACGACCAGCGGAAAGGTGGACCGCAGGGCGCTGCCCGCGCCCGAGGACGCCCGCTCCCTCTGGGCCGGGGAGTACACCGCGCCGCGCGACGCGCTGGAGCGGACACTCGCCGACGCGTTCGCCGACGCCCTGGGCGTCGACAAGGTGGGGGTGCACGACAGTTTCTTCCAGCTCGGCGGTGACTCGCTGCGCGCGATCCGGGCCGTCGGCCGCCTGCGTGAGCAGGGGTTCGAGGTCTCCGTCCACGATCTGTTCACCCGTCAGCGGGTCGCCGAACTGGCGGAGCTGGCGCGCGGGCGGTCCGCGGGCGGTACGGCGGGCGCCGGGGCGGCCGACGCGCTCGTGGAGCGGTTCGCCCTGGTGACCGACGAGGACCGGGCCCGGCTTCCCGACGGCCTGGACGACGCGTATCCCCTGGCACAGACCCAGGCCGGGATGGTCTACGAGATGCTGGCGGCCACCGACCGGGCCGTCTACCAGAACGTCTCCTGCTACACGGTCCGCGACGCGCTGCCGTTCGACCTGGCGGCCCTGACCGAGGCGGCCCGGCTGCTGGTCGCGCGCAACGAGATCCTGCGCACCTCGTTCGATCTGTCCGGCTACTCCGAGGCCATGCAGCTCGTCCACCGGGAGGCCGAACTCCCCCTCGGCTTCGACGATCTGAGGTCCGTCCCCGCGGCGGACCAGCGGGCCGTGGTGGACGGGTTCCTGGTGGGCGAGCGGCGCAGGCCCTTCGACCTCGGCCGTCCCCCGCTGCTGCGCTACCACGTCCATCAGGTCTCCGACGAGGAGTGGTGGCTGACCCATATCGAGGCGCACGCCATCCTGGACGGCTGGAGCCACACCTCGGTGGTCGCCGAGCTGATCTCCCTGTACCGGACGGTACGGCAGGGCGGGACACCGGATCTTCCGCCGCCGCCCGAGGTGCGGTTCGCGGACTTCGTCGCGCTGGAGCGGGCCGCGCTGGCCTCGGACGAGGACCGCGCCTTCTGGGCCGCCCGGATCGGTGACGGCGAGAAGTTCGAGCTCCCGCAGGCCTGGGGCACCACGGAGCAGGACGAGAAGGCCACCATCGTCGAGGTGCCGTACCGGGATCTGCTGCCCGGTCTGCGGCGGCTCGCGGCGGCGGCCGGCGGCTCGCTGAAGAGCGTGCTGCACGCCGCGCATCTGCGGGCCCTGGGGGCCGTCACCGGCCGCAGGCGGTTCTACACCGGGCTGGTCTGCAACGGCAGGCCGGAGCTGGCCCGGGGGGACGAGGTGCGCGGGCTGTATCTCAACACGGTCCCGTTCGCCGCCGATCTGTCGGCCGCGACCTGGCGCGAGCTGGTCGGCGGGGTGTTCGCGGGCGAGGCCGAGCTGTGGCCGCACCGCCGTTATCCGATGCCGGCCATGCAGCGGGAGTGGGGCACCTCGCCCACGCTCATCGATGTGGCCTTCGGCTATCTGGACTTCCATGTCCTGGACTGGGAGTCCGACGAGGTCGGCATGGTCGACGACTTCAGCCCCAGCGAACTCGCCCTGGAGGTGTGGACGTTCCCGGGAGTGCTGCGGCTCGGCGGCCGGCCGAGCGTGATCGGACGTGACCGGCTCGAACTGCTGGGCCGGGTCTACCGCCATGTGCTGGAGGCGATGGCCACCGACCCGGACGGTGACGCGTACGGGCTGACGCTGCCGCCCGCCGACCACGACCGGACCCTGCGCCGGGGCAACGACACCGAGCGGCCGGTGCCCGGCGACGCGCTGGTGCACGAACTGGCCGCCCGGCAGGCGGGGTCGACCCCGCACGCGGTCGCCCTGCGGTACGGGGACGAGAGCGTCGCGTACGGCGCCCTCGACGAGCGCGCCGAGCGTCTGGCGCGGCGGCTGCGCGCCCGGGGCGTCGGGCCCGACACCGTCGTCGGCCTGTATCTGCCGCGCACTCCGGACCTGGTCGTGGCGCTGCTGGCGACGCTCAAGGCGGGGGGCGCTTTCCTGCCGCTCGATCCCGAGTATCCGGCCGGGCGGCTGCGGCACATGGTGACCGACTCCGGGGTCACGGTGCTGCTCAGCACGGACGCGCTGCGCTCCGCGCTTCCCTCCGGGGTGACCTGCGCGGTGGAGAGCGTCGAGGACCTGCCCGCTGAGCTCGACGGGGAACGGGACGGCGGGAGCCCGCAGGACGGGGTGCCGCCCGACGGGGAACCGTACGACGCGGATCTGCCCGGCGGGCGGCCTCCCGCGCCGGATCCGGGCGGCCGGCCCTCGCTGGACAGCCTGGCCTACGTGATCTACACCTCCGGTTCCACCGGACTGCCCAAGGGCGTCGGGGTGCCGCACCGGGGACCGCTCAACCTGCGGTACGCGCAGCGGGAACACCTCGATGTGCGCGAGGGCGACCGGGTGCTCCAGTTCGCCTCGCCGAGCTTCGACGCCTTCGTCTGGGAGGTGATCATGGCGCTCACCAACGGGGCGGAGCTGGTGCTGCCTCCGCCGGACACGGACCCCGGTGATCTGCGGCAGCAGGCCGGGCTGGTCACCCATATGACCCTGCCGCCGTCCCTGCTCGACCGGCTGACGCCCGCGGACTTCCCCCGGCTGAGGGTGCTGGTGTCCGCAGGGGAGGCCTGCTCCGCCGAGCAGGCGGCGCGCTGGTCGGACCGGGTGACCTTCATCAACGCCTACGGACCGACCGAGACCTCCGTGTGCGCCACCCTCGCGCCCGTGTCCCCCGCCGGGGCGGGCGCCCGGCCGGGCCCGCCGTCGATGGGCCGGCCCATCGGGAACTTCCAGGTGTACGTCCTCGACGCGGACCTCCGCCCGGTGGCGGACGGCGTCCAGGGCGAGCTGTATGTGGGCGGCGCAGGGCTGGCCCGGGGGTATCTCAACCGTCCGGAGCTCACGGCGGAACGCTTCGTGCCGGACCCGTACGGCGACCGCCCCGGGGCACGGCTCTACCGCACCGGGGACCTGGTGTCGCGCAACGCCGACGGCACCCTCCAGTACCACGGCCGCCAGGACCACCAGGTGAAGGTGCGCGGACTGCGCGCCGAGCCCGGTGAGATCGAGAATCTGCTGCTCGGCCATCCCGCGGTGGCCTCGGCGGTGGTCACGGTGCACCGCGCGGGCACGGCCGACGCGACCCTGGTGGCGTACGCCAGGACCGCGCCGGGGCGCACGGCGGAGCCGTCCGAGCTGCGTGAGCGTCTGCGCGGCCGGGTGCCGAAGGCGCTGCTCCCGACGCACTACTTCGTCCTCGACACCTTCCCGCTCACCCCCGCGGGGAAGGTCGACCGCGCGGCCCTGCCCGTACCGGACGGTGCGCGCCCCGCGCTCCTGGCGCGGTACGTGGCTCCCTCGGGCGAGCTGGAGGAGGCCATCGCCGAGGCGTGGAGCGAGGCGCTGAACATCGAACGCGTCGGGGCGGAGGACGACTTCTTCGAGCTGGGCGGTCATTCGCTGGCCCTGATGAGGATCGTGGCGACGCTGCGCGCCCGGCACGGTCTGGAGCTGCGGTTCCGGTCGTTCATCGAGCACCGTACGGTCGCCGGGCTGGCGGCGAGCGTCGAGGCCGCGCGGGGCGCGTCGGCCGCGGCGGACGAGGAGGACGGCCGGGCGATGCTGTGGATCCGCGAGGAGGGCAGCGGCCGTCCGCTGTTCTTCGTCCACCCCGGGGGCGGCAGCGCCCACTGGTATCTGCGGCTCGCCCCGCATCTGCGGACCGGCCGGCCGGTGGCGGCGTTCGAGTGGCCGGGACCGCACGCGTCGGCCGCCCCGCCGACCGCCGAGGAGATGGCCGAGCGCTATCTCACCGAGCTGAGGGTCCTCCAGCCCGTCGGGCCGTATGTGCTCTTCAGCTGGTGCGGCGGCAGCGGTATCGCCTCGGAGATGGCGCACCGGCTGGTGAGCGCGGGCGAGGAGGTCACCTTCATGCTCCTCGACCCGGGCCTCGACGCGCACGAGCGGGCCGAGGGATGGCGGGAGCTGGCGCTGATCCGCCGGCTGGAGCGGCTGGTCGACCAGGTGGCGCGGGGCGGTGCGGAGGCGGACACCCCGGAGCGCCGGGCGGAGATCCTGGATCTGCTGAACCACCTGGTCGACGATGTCGACGAGGAGACCGGGATCACGCTGCCCGACGAGGGCGTGGGCGAGGCCTGGCCGCGGGCCGCCCGGATCTGGCGGGAGGTGATGGAGATGGACCTCGCGTACCGGCACCGGCCGTTCCCCGGCAGGCTCCATCTCATCGTCAGCGATGAACTCGCCCAGGGCGAGCACGAGGTGGCGTTCGGTCAGACGTTCGAGGACTATGTGAGCCGCTGGCGCGAGCTGCTGACCGAGGGGGTGGAGGTCCACCGGGTGCCGGGCGACCACTTCGGGGTGATGAAGCCACCGCATGTGGCACGGCTGGCGGAGGTCATCGACGCGGTGATCGCCGGCGAGGGGCCGACGGACGGCTGACGCGGCTCACGGCTCACGGCTCACGGCCGAGGGCGGGAGCCTACGGAGAGCGGTGGGACACCGGAGGACGGTGTCCCACCGCTCTCGTGCGCGCCGGTCGCCGTACGGACGGGCGCCGGACGCGCGGGGGACGGACGTACGCGGGGTGCCCGCACGCGGGGCGGTCGTACACAGGCGGGCGTACCCGGGGGCGGGCGTACCGGAGGCGGTCGTACCCGGGGCGGTGCCCGTACCGGGCGTACCCCGTCGGCAGGGCGGTGGTCCATGTCCGCCGGGCTCGTGGGCGTGCGGGCTCGTGGGCGTGCGGGCTCGTGGGCGTGCCCGACAGGCGGGCGTGCCGGCAGGCGGTGGCGCGGACGGGGCACCGGGTCCGCACAGGACAAGGCCCGGGGCGGTCCTGATGGTCAGGACCGCCCCGGGCCGGGAACCGCGGGCAGTACGGGTCAGTCTCCGTCGGTCACCGCGACGAGGCGGAGTTCGGAGGTGTACGTGTTGCCCTCGTCATCCGTCAGCCAGGCCTGCTCCGGCGTCGGCAGCATCTCCGACACCGTCATCCGCGCCCCCGGATCCTTACGAGCCAACCGACGCGCCGCCTTCGCGAAAATATTCACATACACCGGACTGTCGAAATCCACGAAGAACGGACGCGGCTCCGCCGGAGACACCACAAACACCCACCGCGGCAACTCCTGCGCCACACGCCACTGACGCGCCCGCACAAACCGACGCGCCTCACTCTTCTCCCCCGCGAACTCCATCCCCGACGCAACGAACCGCCAGGTCTCGCGCGCCACCACGAGCGAATCGACGGCGACCCGCGGCGAACGGTCGCTCTCCGGAAGGATCTGGAAGAGATCCATCACCAGGGTGGTCAGTACGTGCGAGAAGACATCGACGGCGTCGAACACCTTCCCGTCGGGCACCACCACGACCAGACGGTCTCCCCGCCGTTCGACCCGGGCGTCGGCGCTCAGCACCGTATTGGGCCGGCCCGGGTCGGCCGTGTGGTCCAGGAGCGCGACATGGTAGTCCTCCGGCCGCACCAGGGAGTGTCTGATCCGGGCGGAGAGCCGGGACTTGTGCTCCTTGGGCAGCAGCGGCATCAGCCGTGGACCGGGGTGGTCGCGGCTGGTCCTCGCGATCAGCTCCCCGGGGTCGGGGTGCTGGTGGACGAAGAGGGACGCGCCCAGGGTGTTGGTGGCGAGATGGAGTTCGCCGAGGACGAGTTCGAACTCGCCGCGCTCCAGCGCGTCCTGGCCGGCCGCGGCGACCATCACGTCCGGGCTGAGATAGCGGGCCGCCGTCCAGCCCGTCCCCGTACCGCCGAACGCCTCCTCCACCCGGCCGGCGATCTCCGCAGCCGGCACCCGGACCCGGCGGACCCCCTCGGGCACACGCAGGATGTCGCTCCAGCGCCGGCGGAACTCCTCCTGGAGACGCCTCGCGTCGGCGGCGCCTTCCCCGTGCAGCACCGGCAGACAGCCGAACCAGAAGGACGCCAGATCCACCGTGCCGTCCCCGCCCGCCTGAGCGGCGAGCCGGTCGAACACCTCACCGGCCCGGTGCATCACCCGCTCGGCGAGCCGTGAGGTCAGCCAGGTGGCGCTGGTCATGAAGAGATCCAGCGGGGCCAGCGCCGTCACGAGGTCGCCCCCGATCACGGCCTGCGCCGAGCGTACGCAGTCGGAGTAGACGAGGGCCCGGCACGGCGCGGTGGTGGCGCCCTTCTCGCGCTGGGCGGCCGCCTCCGTGAGCCGCTCGAAGTCCTCCTCCAGCCCCGCCATCGCCGTGATCAGCCGCTCCGGATCGTCCCCGGCCTCCCGGACACGGTCGCGTCCGCGCTCCAGTACGTCCAGTTTCGCGAGCGCGGTGTCCCGTACGGCGGGGTCGCCGATCCGGTCCAGGATCTCCCGCAGCTTCCGCTCGGGACGGGTGTCGGCGGGAACGTCCAGCCGCCAGGTGACACAGCGGAGTCCCACCAGGGTGTCGAGCGCCTCGGTGACATCGGTGTCCGGTCCCAGCAGTTCCTGGATGGCGTGGGCGGAGCGTATGCCGTCGCAGAGTTCGAGAACGCGGAGCACCTCCGCGGAGACGTCGCGGGTGGGGCGTCCCGGTACGCGTACGGTCCCGTCCACGACCCCCACGAACGGGACCCGGCGCGGCGCGACCCACTCCCGCACCCCCTCGACCCCACCGATCACCCGAGCCAGAGCGTCCACCGACCAACTCGAGAAATACACCTC